>CAYWMC010000111.1:0-7408 GCA_964459345.1 uncultured Klebsiella sp.
GGCCGAACTGGCGACAGGGGACGCCCGGTACATCGGTTCGCTGACCGAGCGCTATGTGAATTTCTCTCTGCGCACCTTCATTCCAGTGGTGCTGCTGTTTGTTTTCCTGAACTCGGCCGCGCAGAAATACTTCGCGTTTGATCTGCTGAGCCTGCTATGACCCGGATCGATCGCAGTGCGCTGGTGATGTATTCGGCGCAGCAGATGTATGCCCTGGTGGATGACATCGAACACTATCCCGCCTTCATGCAGGGATGTCAGTCAGCGCGCGTCATCAGCCGCAGCGACGACGAAGTGGTGGGCGAGCTGACTCTTGGCAAGGGCGCTCTGCGCTACTCCTTCACCACGCGCAATCTGCTCAGGCCTGGCGAAGAAATGCAGATGGCTTTGGTGGAAGGGCCGTTCCGGAAATTCGGAGCAGCCTGGCGATTTCAGGCGCTGGCAGACAACGCCTGCAAGGTCAGCCTGACGATGGAATTCGATTTCGCAGGCGGGTTGGTAGGCATGGCGCTGGAGTCGCTCTTCAATCATTCCGCAAACAATCTGGTGGATGCGCTGGTCAACCGCGCCCATGAGCTCTACGGGAGCACCGCGCCGTGATCCCCGTGGAAGTAGTCTATGGTCTTCCCCGCACGCAGCGCCTGCTGGCGCTGGAGGTTCCCGCTGGCACGACGGCCCTGGAAGCTGTGCAGCTCAGCGGAATAATGCAGATTTTTCCTGAAATTGTGCTGGAGACGGTGTCACTCGGCATTTTTTCACGGCTGCTCGATGGCAGGGCCATGCCGGCCGCTGCGGATTACCTTGTGCAGCCGCATGATCGCATCGAGATTTATCGCCCCCTGCTCATCGATCCCAAGCAGGCCCGCTTGCGCCGCGCAGCAAAGAAGCGCCAGGCGTATACTGACAATGGAGGTAACTGATATGGACCAGAACGACATTCCCGCGAATGACAAGCGCAAGGGCCTGCTGACCCGCATCGAGGAAGGCCTGCGTGAATACTACACGGCGCCATACCGGCGCGAGTTCGCCCGCGCCCAGCGCGACGAGGACGATCTCTTCATGATGCTGGTGTTCTCGGAGAGCCTCGGCATTCCGAACCCGGCCACCTATTACACACTGGAGCTGCTGCCTGTGGTCTATGACCGGTTTCACGACTGGCATCGCCGCATGGGCATGGAGCGCTCGCCACTGGATCACGTCTCATGCTGCTGACCCTCGCCCGATCGAAAAGCATTCTGTTCTTCGGGGGCAAGGGCGGTGTGGGCAAGACCACTGTCTCTGCTGGCACCGCGCTGGCCATGGCCGCCGAAGGGCGCCGGGTGCTGCTGGTGTCCACCGACCCGGCGCACAATCTCGGGCATCTGTTCAATCGGGACGTGGGGCCCCACGCGGTTCGCCTCGCGCCGAATCTGGATGGCATGGAGCTGGACCCTGAGGAAACTGTCAATCAGCATCTGGCGGAAGTGTCCGGGTCGCTGCGTCGCCTGATGGCTCCGCACCTGGCTGGCGAGGTGGACAAGCATATCGAGCTCTCCCGCGACGCCCCCGGCATGCAGGAAGCCGCGATCATGGAGAAGATTGCCGAAGTGGTGGAACTGGCCGCCAAGGACTATGACCTGCTGGTGTTCGATACGGCACCTTCCGGCCATACCGCGCGCCTGATTGCGCTGCCAGAAATGATGTCCGCCTGGACGGATGGTCTGATTACCCGCCGCGACAAGGCAGAGCGCTTCAGCTCGGTGCTGCGCAACATGGGCAGTGACAAGTCGGTGGGCAACAAGGTCTTTGGTGGCAGTGAGAAAGACCCGCTGGCCGATCGCGAGAGCAGCATTCGTTCGCTGCTCAACCGGCGCCGCCGCCGTTTCTCGGATCTGCGCACGGCCTTGTCTGATCCGGAGCGCACGTCGTTCGTGATCGTGCTGGCGGCCGAGCGCCTGCCGGTGCTCGAGACCATTGCGCTGCACGGTCAGCTCCGCCGTTCGGGCGTCAAGGTGGGCGGACTCGTCGTCAACAAGCGCTCGCCGGCAGACAAGGGTGACTTCCTGAAAGAGCGCCGGGTGCAGGAAGAAGTGCATCTTGCGACATTGCGCGAGGCCTTGCCCGATCTGCCCCGCCAGGACCTGACACTTGTTGCCCATGACGTGGTGGGGCTGGAGGCTCTGCAACGTTTTGCCGAAGGCCTGGAGTAGTTTCTTTCGCCTGTTCTGGCTGCGTGCTTGGCAAACTCTGATGCCCAGTGCTATGTTACACAGTAACAGCGTTGGAAATTTGTTTTCGAATGTTGGAAACTTTTTGAAAAGGGCAGGGTCAATACAGTGTGCCCGCAAGTCCCCTCCGGAACATCTTTCAGCAAACGTGCCCGCTGAAAGATGCTCTGGAGGATTTTGCGTCAGCAACTCTGTAGCGCCCCTTGCAGGCAAATCACGCCATGCGACTGAATGAAACCGGGAAGCACATGCTGAAGAGAGGGGCTGCCAAGTACCTCGCGCTCGCCTTCGCGCTCGTTTTCCTCGTATTTCAAAGCAGCACCCTCGTTCACTCCCATGCGGGTGATCTGAACAAACACCTTGATTGCACCTTCTGTCTGAAGATTGGCGCGGGCGATGATGTCCTGCCAGTTGTCTCTGCACTGCCCCCTGTCGTACTGGTTCGACACAGCACGCCGTTTGTTCACGCTGCGGCAATCGTCGTAGAACCGACTGCTCCCCGTTCGCGATCCCCACCACTCGTCTCACTGATCTGATCGCCACTCTGGTGGCCAATCCATTGGCAAAGAATCCTTCCTGGCACGTTAGCCGGGAATTTCTGCCGCATGTCAGTTCGTGATTTCAGTGTGTGAGGGTGAAATGCATTCTTCTATTCGCTTGTTCCAGGTACGTCTTCTAGTTTCCGCCATTTCGGCCGCCACCATGACGGGTGTTCATGCTGCAGAGCAGCACGCCGATCCTCTTGTCGAAGAGATCATTGTCACTTCCAGTCTGCAGCAGTCCCGCGCTGAAACAGCCTTGCCCGTCAATGTGCTAAGTGGTGAAGCGCTGCGTGAGAAGGCAGCCAGCACACTGGGGGAGACTCTGAAGGAGCTGGTGGGCGTCAACAGCGCGTCTTTCGGCACAGGTGTCGGTTCGCCCATCATTCGCGGCCAGAGTGGCAATCGCGTGCAGGTGTTGCAGGGTGGCGTCAGCAACATCGACGCGTCTGCGGTCAGCCCTGATCATGCCAACAGTGTGGAAGCCGTGCTGGCGGAAAGAATCGAAGTCGTACGCGGCCCGGCTACGCTGCTGTATGGCAATGGAGCCATCGGTGGCGTGGTGAATGTCATCGACAATCGTGTGCCCGCCACGATGCCGGACGGTGTGCGGGGCCTGGTGGAAACCCGCCATGGCAGCGCCTCCGACCAGCAGATCAGTGTGATGAAACTGGAAGGGGGATCAGGTCAGATTGCCTGGCACCTGGACGGCACCTACCGCGACAGCAATGACACCCGCATCAAGGGCTTCTCGATCAATCCCGATACACTCGATCTGGACGATGCAGAAGAACTGGAAGAGTTGCTGGCCAGCAAGGGCTTCATCGACAACTCGTCCACCCGTTCGGACACGGTCACCGGCGGTCTGTCCTGGATGTTCTCCGATGGCTATCTGGGCATGTCGATCAGCCAGTCTGAAAACAACTACGGTCTGCCTGCCGCTGCGCATCATCACCATGAGGACGAGCATGGCGAGGAGGATCACGACCACGACGAGGAAGAACACGATCACGAAGAAGAAGGCGATCACGCCGACGAAGGTGGCATCCGCATCGCCATGAAGCAGGATCGCTACGACTTCGAGGGACGCAAGGCGCTTTCCGGATTCTTTGCCGAGCTCAATGGCAAATTCAGCATGGTCGACTACGAGCATGCCGAAATAGAAGGCAATGGCGAAGTCGGCACGGTGTATGCCAATGAGGGGTATGAGGGGCGCTTTACTGTCAGTCAGGTCCCCCGTGGCTCCCTGATGGGGGTCAGCGGCGTGCAGTTTGGCAGCAAGGAATTCAGCGCTACCGGCGAAGAGTCCTATATTGCCAGGACCGACATCGGTTCATTTGCCCTGTTCACCGTGCAGAGCCTCGAGGCTGGCGCCATGACCTATGAGCTTGGGTTGCGCGGGGAGCGTCAGGCGCTGGATCAGGGCGGCAGCTGCGACATCAGCAACAGTACGGTGAGCAGCAGCGCCTCTGCCTTGTGGCGCATGCAGGAAGACACCAACCTGTTGTTTGCTGTGGCGCACTCTCAGCGAGCCCCCACCGTGGAGGAACGCTTCTCCAACATCAATACCGCCACCTGCAAGCCCCCTGTCAGTGACTTCGATCTGGTGGCCCATGCAGCTACGCAGCGCTACGAGATCGGCAAGCCGGATGCGGACAAGGAAGAATCCACCAACATCGAGTTCGGCCTGCGGCGCCATAGTGGCGCTGTCACCGGCGAATTGAATTTCTTCTACAACAACATCGCCGATTATCTGTATCTGCGCGACTCCGGCGCACTTGTAGACGACGTGGAGGTGGCTTATGTCACGCAGGACGACGCGGTGTTCCGGGGCGTGGAGGCGGAGGTGTCATTCCCGCTGTTCAGCTATGACGACGCAGCGACGCGGATGACATTGTTCGGTGACTACGTGCGCGCGCGACTGGATGGCGATGGCAATGTGCCGCGTATTCCTGCCATGCGTGCTGGCGCAGAGGTCTCTCATACCCACAATGACTGGCTGTACAAGCTGCGGGCAACGCGTGTAGCAAAGCAGTCTTCCGTCGCGGTGAATGAGTCGGAGACAGATGGCTACACGCTGCTGAGTGCGTCAGTGGACTACCACGCGACGGTGTTTGGACAGGAGATGACCTTGTTCGCCCAGGGCAGCAATCTGCTGGACGAGGAAATCCGCAATCACGTGTCTGTGCTGAAAGACGTTGCACCCGAGGCCGGACGCAATCTGGTCCTGGGCCTCAGGATGGAGTTCTGATCAGGAATTGCTCGCTGCCGGAGCGCTCACGGGCGCTTCGGCAGTGGCTTCTTCGGTAGGCTTGAAGTCGCCGGTGAAGTGCGTCAGAAGGTCATTTTCGAAGAACATGCTCACACGTTCCTGTCCCCGCACCCCGCCGCCTGGCTGATAGTTGTACACATAGTCCCAGCGATCCTGATCAAACGGGTCGCGCACCAGGGGCGTGCCCATGACGAAAACCACCTGACGCTTGGTCATGCCCGGTCGCAACTGGTCGATCATTTCCTGCGTGATGATGTTGCCTTGCTGGATATCGACCTTGTACACACCCGGAAACTGCAGGCTTGGGATGCTGCCGCAGGCGCCGAGGGCGAGCGCGCCGCCCAGCACAAGGCTCAGGCGAAGGGCTTTGAACCCGGTGGACGTCGGGCTGATGGCTGGCGTGTTGCGTGATTGCATGACGGGATCTCTTTCCAAGGCTGCGAGGAGGGATGGCATGTCAACTTTCATCCACTGGGCTTCGCGGGCATAATACCCCAGCGGCCCCAAGGGGCAAAGCGCGAAAAGAAGGGCCACCAGGAGTGGCTCCCAGCATCCCAGCTACGTTTGCCAGCCTGCCCGGCCATGCGCCAGGCCAAGAGAGTGTCATGTCATCCGAGAACCACGAACTGCGCAAAGCAGGCCTCAAAGTCACGCTTCCCCGGGTCAAGATTCTGCAATTGCTGGAGAATTCCGAGACGCGCCATCTCAGTGCCGAGGACGTTTACAAGGCCTTGATCGAAGCCGACGAAGATGTGGGGCTGGCCACCGTCTACCGCGTGCTGACCCAGTTCGAAGCGGCCGGACTGGTGATGCGCCATCACTTCGAAGGCGGGCATTCCGTGTTCGAACTCAGCACCATGGAGCACCACGACCATCTGGTGTGCAGCAAGTGCGGACTGGTGGAAGAGTTTTACGATGAAGTGATCGAGACGCAGCAAGAAAAGATCGCGGCCAAATTCGGCTTCGAAATCACTGATCACAGCCTCTATCTGTACGGCATCTGCAAGGCCTGTCAGAACCTCTGACTCAGGCTTTGAGCATTTCTTCGGCGTGCGCCAGTGATTCTGGCGTGAAGCCTTGACCTTCTGCTTCCCCCCCCAGCATCCGCGCAATCTCCAGTACTTTCTCTTCTCGTGTGAGCGTGCGGATGCGTGTGCCAATGCGCGCCGCATCGCCTTCCACGCCCGCCTTGCTCACAAAGAAGTGCTGATGTCCCTGGCTGGCGACCTGCGCCTGATGGGTGACGCAGAGCACCTGTCCACGTTCTCCCAGCTGCCGCAGCAGTCGCCCGACTGCCCGTGCCACGCCGCCGCCAATGCCCACATCCACCTCATCGAACACCAGAGTTGGCGTGGCGGAGGTCTGTGCCGTGATCACCTGAATGGCCAGACTGATGCGGGACAGTTCGCCGCCGGACGCAATCCTGATCAGCGGGCGCGGTTCCTGCCCGGGATTGGTGCTGACCAGGAATTCGACGCTCTCCAGCCCGTGTGGCGACAGCGTGTCCGTGCCGGTGGGGGACAACGCGATGCTGAGGCGAGCGTTGCTCATGCCGAGTTCGGCAATCTGCGTATTGATCTGCGCCGACAGCGACGTGGCTGCCTGAGCGCGCCGTGTGCTCAGCTGGCGGGCCACATGCATGTAGTCCTTGCGCAATTGCGCGTCTTGCGCGGTGCAGGTGGCCAGGGCTTCGTCATTGTGCTCGTAACCCGCCAGCTGCTCGCGCAGCCGCGCCTGCAACTCAGGAAGATCCTCGGCGCGCACCTTGTGCTTGCGTGCCTGTTGCTGGATGTCGGCCAGGCGCTGGTTGATCTGCTCCAGACGTTGCGGGTTGGCATCGAAATGATCCACTGCCCGGCGCAGCTCGCTGACCGCTTCCTCCACCTGAATGGCGGCGGTGTTGAGCAGCTCGCCTGCCGGTGCCAGCGCATCGGTGCGCGCCCCGAGTTCCTGCAGCAGGCCCAGCGCATGGTGCAGGCCACTCAGAAGATTCTGCTCGTCGCTCTCGCTGCATATCTCCAGCACCTGGCGCGCCGTAGCGAGCATGCTGTCTGCACTGCTGAGATTGCGATACTCGGTCTGCAATTGCGCGAGTTCGCCGTCCTGCAGATCCAGCTCGTTCAGTTCTTCCAGCTGAAAGCCAAGCAGCGCCACCTGGGCACTGGCATCCAGGCTGCGCTGGCGCAGCGCGTCGAGCTGCTCCTGATTGCGGCGCCAGTCCCGGCTCAGGCGTCGCACGTCATCGCGCAAGCCGGTCTCGCCCAGGAACTCATCCAGCAGGCGCAGATGCGTGGCGCGATTGAGTAAAGACTGATGTTCATGCTGGCTGTGGATATCGATCAGCATCTCGCCGATCTCCTTGAGCACCTGCAGCGTGACAGGGAAGCCAT
>CAYWMC010000112.1:0-7405 GCA_964459345.1 uncultured Klebsiella sp.
AATGAAGGCGCGATGACGGTGGCCACCAACACCAATCACGGGAACTGGCTGATCAGCAATGCTGATGGAGTGCTGACCGATGTGGCGGGCGATGACAATGGTGTAGCTACTTACACGTTCGTGGCCAGCGACGACGGCGTCATGGTGCTGAGCTTCTCCAACCCCAATGCCGAGAATGTGAACTTTGATGCCACGGATGGGGACATCATCGTCGATGCAACGGCAGACCCTTCGCTGCGCGTGACCTCGTGCCTGCCCAATCAGGTCGGCAGTGCCTCCTGCGCCAGAGCCGCCAGCACCACCCTGACCATCCCCGCTGTGAACCCGATTGCCAATCAGCGCGGGCGCATGGTGCTGATGATCATCGCCGGTGCCAACGACACACCTGTGATCACCTCGGCCACTTTCGCGGGACAGGCCATGACCCGCGTCGTCTCGGAAGTCAGCACGCTGAGTGAGGACAGCACCATCGAGATGTGGGCGATCTACGAAAACCTGCTGCCTGCTGGCGCCGGGCCGCACACGGGCAGTTATGCCGGTGGCCCGACGGGCTCTTCGCTGTGTCTTCTGGCTTTCGATGAAGTGAGCCAGACGCTGCCTGTGCCTGCGTCACCCGCCGATACCGGGCCGGTGAACTCCTCGGAGGGCACGGGCGCGCGAACCACCACCATTTCCACGACCTCCAACAATTCGCTGGTGGTCTCGGCCGCGAACTTCAACGCAGACTCCTTCGAAGACATGGCCACGCCGTTTCCAGCCTTCATGACGCGTGCATTCGGACAATTCCCAACACCCGTTGCCAACCCGACGGGCAACAACTCGCGCTTCGCCGGCAGTGTCGGGCGGCAGCCCACCGCAGGGATCACGACAGTCACGGAAGAAGTGTCCTTCGTGACCCCCGATGTGGGAACCCATGTGCTGGCGTCCTTCGAACCGCTGGTGGAAGGCAATCCGCTGGCCGACGATTACGAGCCCGTCCTGCTGTTCCAGACGTTCTCGGGCAACATGAGCTACCGTGCGGTGGGGGCCACCCTGCGCTCCACTTACAATCTGGACACGCCTGCACCGCTGGGCTGCAACTACATTGCCCCCGCCACCGGCGCTGCCACGACGCTGACGTTGCCCGCTGGCGCCACTGTCGAAGCCGCCTACCTTTACTGGGGAGCCTCTGGCGTCGTGGACACCGTTGGCTCGCAGGTGGATGCGGACGTCACTTTCGGCCCCACCGGCAGTGAAGTTGCCATCACTGCTGACGATCTGTTCCTGATCAACAACGTGGGCGTCAGTGGGACGGCAGACTACTTTGCCGGCTACCGCGATGTCACGGCGCTGGTCACTGGCTCCGGCAGCTATACGCTGAAAGACCTCACAGCGCAGGCAGGTTCTGACTGGAACGCGAATCAGGCCTGCGCCAGTGCCTGGGCCATGATCGTCGTCTACGAGCATCCCGATGAGCGTCTGCGAGTGCTCAATCTGTTCCACGGCTTCCAGCCGTTCTGGAACTCGTCGTTCACGCTGGTACCGCGCAATTTCCGTATGGCGGCGAACGACCCCACGCAGAATCTGCCCAATGGCCAGGTGACCCACATTACCCTGGAAGGTGACGAGACGCTCAATGCCACGGGCACCGGAGAAGGGCTTGGCCTGCAGACAGCGCCAGGAACCACATCGTTCGCCAGCATCCTGTCCAGCGTCAATCCCCTGGGTGAGGAGTTCAACTCCACCATCAGTCGTCCGGTTTATACCTTCAACCCAGGCACCGGCTACTTCGAATTCGATTCGACCGGAGGGGTGAATGGCGATGGCTATGCAGTGGACAATCCCGGACCAGAGGTGAGCACTGGCGGGCCGCGCTTTGGCAACTCCTGGGGTCTGGATGTGGACACGCACTACATCAATGGCGGCGCCCCCGGGACGCCTCTCTACAACTTCGCCATTCCGGGTTCCGAGGCGGAACAGATCACCACCCGCTACAGCGCGGAATCAGACCTTGTGATGCTGATCTCCGAAGTCATCAGCATCACCAACTTCCCGCTGGCGGATCTGGAAGTCGAGAAGACCGAGACCAGTGTGTTCAAGGTCAACAGCCCTGCCAGTTATGAGATCACCGTGACCAACAATGGGGATGGTGGTGCGGACGGCGGCTTTGCCAATGGCGAAGTGAAGGTGGCCGACATTCTGCCGGCCGGCATGGTTTTCGGAGCCAGCGGCGATGTCAGCGGCTCTGGCTGGAGTTGCAGTGTCACGCTGTCGCCCGGGGCGTTTACCTGCACATATGACATTGCCACGAGCTGGACGGTGCCAGCAGGGGCCTCCGTGGCGGGGCAACTGCGCATGGGCGAGTCCCTGCCGCCGATAACCGTGAACGTGGACGTGCTCGGCCCCACCTATTTCCCGCTGGTGAGCAACAACGCCAAGAACTCCGTGCGCATGCAGCATTCCGGTGGCAGTTGCGATGCAGCTGACAATGGTGTGCTTCCCGATCCTGATTCCTGCGACCGCTCTCCGCAGTTCGACAACTACAATGACCTCGAAGGCGGCAATCTCGATATCAACGATCTGGATGACAAGCTGCCCAACAACAACAACGTGGACAGCGTCACTACCACCGTGCGTGGCGTGCGCACGGATCTGGCGATCAGCAAGAGCGTCGAGGACATCCTCGAGACGGACGCCCAGGGCGTTTACCTGCTGACTGTGACCAACAACGGCCCGGATGAAACCACTGCCTCCATCACCGTGACCGATACTGAACCGGTCGGTGTCGATTTCGTGTCAGCGGTGGCGCCCGCGGGCTGGTCCTGCACTGTCGGGGCGTCCTCGCTCAGTTGCTCCTCCAATGCCGAGACTCTGGCCATGGACGAGAGCATTCTCATCGAGCTGACCGTGGACGTCACAGGTGCGGATGGCTATTTTGTGACCAACACCGCCAGCGTTGCCGCCGGCCCGTTCAACTTCGATCAAGTGCCAGGCAACAACAATGACACAGACATCACCGAGATCGTCGGCCCCCCCGTCGCCTCCCAGGAAAAATTCCTGCTCTCGGTCAGCTCTCTGGGGGAACAGACGACCATCGGTGGTCTGAGCGCCATTGAGGATGACGATTACTTCATCTACGACCCGGTGACGGATATCGCCACCAAGTTCTTCGACAACAGCGATCTGGGCTACGACGTCAACGACGCCGACGCCGTGCACCTGATGAAGAACGGCCACATCGTGATTTCGGCCGCCAGCAACAGCACGATTGGTAGCGGCCCCGAGCTATTGTCCTTCGGCCCGGGCGATCTGGTGGTATACGACCCGATCCTGCAGACCACTGAGATGCTGTTCGACGGCTCGGAAGAATTCGGAGGCACCAACCCCGGCGATGTGAACATCACAGCCGCTTTCGTGACACTTGACGGCAACATCATCTTTGCGGCGACGCCGGGTCCGGACACCACCATTGGCACCAACATGTTGAGCTTTACTGCGGGCGATCTTGTGTTGCTCGCACCCAATGGCATGGCGTTCCTCCTCTTCGAAGGGGCCACCTATTTCGACGACGGTGATGATGCTGACGCTGTGATCCAGGGCTTCTACATCCGCGTGGATCCGGCGGATCCGGACGGCATTGTGAACCAGTATGTGTTGACTGTCCGAGACCCCAATGACGACCTCGTGACACTGGGTGCCATCGGTGGGTATGACCCGGTCACAGGCACGCTGTTTACCCAGGACGATGTCACGCAGATCAATCGCGTGGACGAAGAAACCGAGAATCTGTTCCTGGGTGATGTCGAACTGGGAGTTTTTGACTCCACAGGTGACGAAGCCGATCTGTTCATCGACGCGCTGCATGTCATCGAAGACGGCTATGTCGGCCACTTCAGTCTTGCGGAGATTGGCGGTGACTCCAGTGTGTGTTCGGCCTCGGGTATCCAGATTCGACTCAGCAAGCATGAAGGGCTGACACACGTCAACGACACGGACTATTACGGAACGGTCAGGCTGACAACAAACACCAATGAAGGCGACTGGACCCTGATCAGTGGCAGCGGCACGCTGAACAACGGCACGGCGGATGATGGCGCGGCCACCTACACCTTCGTGGAGGCCGATGCGGGCACGGTGCTGCTGGCGCTCAACCAATCCACGCCAGGCGTCGTGAACGTCGATGTGAGCAACGGCATTGCCCGCGAAGGCATCCCGGCTGGCGTTGGCTCCGAGGCGCCGACCTTCACCTTCGATGAAGGCGTGACGCTGAACTACCGCGACAATTTCGGCAGTGTGGCGTTCTCGAATCAGGATGGCAGCAATGGCTGGGCAAGCAACTGGCAGGAGAATGATGTGACCAGTGGCGCCGCGGCCGGCGATGTGAAAATACAAAGTGGCGCGCTGGTCTTCACCCGCACCGGTGGCACCACGGAGCCGAGCCTGTCGCGGGCCGTGGACCTCAGTGGTGCGACACTGGAATCCGATCTCCTGCTGAGCTTCGACTACAGCTTTGCCGGGCTGGGCACCTTCGAGGAGTTTGTGGTGGAGGCCCGCCACAGTTCACTGGCCGCCTGGCAGCAGGTGGCACTCTACAAGCGCGGGACGACCCTGCCCAATGTGGCCAGTGGCAGCGGCGCCTCGGGCAATCTGAATATTTCCGCAGTGCTGCTGGATGTTCCGACGGCCACCACGGAAATCCGCTTCCGTGTGGTGCAGGGCTACACACTGGGGGCCACCTTCAGCGTTGACAACGTGCGTCTGACCGCCGTGACCAGTGACTGCGACGTCAGTCCGCTGGGCGTGAATCACTACGAGATCAACATCAATGGCATCACCAGTGGCACTTACAACGGCGTGGCCTGCGTTGGCGCCGAGGTGACCATCACGGCGCACGATGCCCTGCACACGCCAACCCTTCCGGGCCCGATTGCCATCACCCTGGCCACCAGCACCGGGCGTGGCAACTGGTCGCGCATCATCACCGGTGACGGTCTTCTCAACAACGGCAGCATCAACGATGGGGCCGGGACATACACGTTCCCCGCCGATGAGGAAAGCGTCACGCTGCAGTTCGATTACACGGGGCCCGTGACAGATCCGGAAGTGGCGAACATCAATGTCACCGATGGCACTGCCATGGAGATTCCCGCGGAAGATCCGAACTACTCGGTGGCGCAAGTCGGCCTGCGCGTCTGGAACAATGATCTGGGCACTGCTGTCTCGCCGATTCCGTTCCAGATCGCCGGCAAGTATTCTGATGTCAGTCCCGATGCCAGCACGCTCTACGTGCAGGTGGTGAATTCCTCCGGCAGCAACCCCGGCGTGTGCGAGCCGCTGTTCTCGCCAGGTGAAACGCTGCGCTTCCAGTTTGCGGCACAGTGCGACGACCCCACGGCCTGCGTCACTGCGACCGAGACGTTCCAGGTCAACGCCACGTCCGTCGCGATGATCGATGCCGGTGACCCGATCAATCACACGAATGTGGACATCACGCTGGTGGACCTGGACGCAGGGGCCGGCGTGATTCCCGCAGCACCCATCGCTTTGCGCTATTCAGACGTCGGGCGCATGCGCCTGCATACCCGTTTCGACATCCCCTTCAACGACGGCAGCCTGACGCCCGCGCTGGCTGCGAAATCCGGCGACACCATCGACGTTGTGAGCAATCAGTTCGTCGTGCGCCCGTTCGGTTTCGACATCGACTTCAGTGACGGACGGCAGAACAATGGCACCAGTGATGACTCGTACGCAGCGGACCACACGGGTTCACGCTGGCGCATTGCCGGCGCGCCCTTCGACACGACGATCACAGCGGTTGCCTGGGAGGCCGCGGATGATGTCAACGCCGACGGCGTGCCGGATGCAGGCGCGGACCTGAGCGACAACCACCAGACGCCGAACTTCCACATGGATTCCGACGCCGGGGATTACAGTGTGCAGCTGGCAGTGCAGCAGACCCGGGTGCCAGGCGGCATCGCGGGCGAGCTGAGCGATGATGACTTCGATTCCTTTGCTCTTGGGGCCGAGACCCACAGCGTGACCTACAACGAGGTGGGCATCATCGACATGGTGGCGACCATCGTGGATGGCAGTGGCGACACTCTTTCCTACCTGGGTACGGAAAACGTGTATGGGTATGTGAACTATGTCGGCCGCTTCTATCCCAACCTGTTCAGGGTGACGGAAACAGACTTGTTGTCGAGGGTGCTGCAGGCCTGTACTCCGGAATCCTCGTTTACCTATATGGGTGAAAACTTCGGTGTTGAGCTCACCCTGACGGCCAAGGGCCTGACCGATGGCGGCAACTACACCACCGTCAATTACCGGGGCGATTTCGCCAAGCTGGATACCTTCGCGGAACTGGACTTTGTGGCCATTGACGACATCACCGGTGCCGACGATGAAGACTATTCCGCGCGTTTGCAGAATGCCCCGTCGGGCGGCATCGCGGCGGATTTCAGTGGCGACTGGAGCAGCGGTATTCTGGAACTCACGGGCAATCTTCGCTTCAATCGCGCAACGACGGGTGTCCCGGATGGTCCCTTCCCGGACTTGCGCATCGCGTTGCTGCCAGTGGATGAAGACGGTGTGACCATCGACCCTGCGCGGGAAGACCCGCTCACCTCGCTCAGCCTGCTGACGGTGGACCTGGACACCCTGGCCAGCGAGCCGGATGACCCGCAGTGGTACCTGTTGCAGGAGCATGACTTCCGCTATGGCCGCCTGATCATCGAGAACGCCTATGGGCCGGAAACCGAGGACCTGGCGCTGACCTTCGTGGTGGAGTACTTCGATGGCGAGGAGTTCGTGCGCAATACCATCGACAGCTGCACGCTGATCGACGTGGCGGATCTGAGCTATGTGCCCGGCACCTACACTGGCGACCTGCAGGACACCGAGACCACGCTGGATTCGCCCGACACTGCCACCTTCCTGGAAGGGCAGACGCAGGGCCTGGAGAATGTGCCCTCGCCCAGCGACGCGCCTCTGGTGACCACGGCGCCGGGAGAAGGCAATGCCGGCACGGTGAATGTGACACTGGATCTGACAGCCGCTGGCCTGAGCTTCCTGGGCTTCGAATGGGATGACGAGGATGGGGCGGGAGATCCGGGCGAAGACTACGACGATGATCCTGTTGGCGTGATCGAGTTCGGGCAGTACCGCCTGCACGATCGCATCATCCACTGGCAGGAAATCTACAACCGTCCGACGCCCTGACAGAGCAGGGCGTGGGCGGTCAGGGCGACTCAGTCCTGGTCGTCGCCGCCCTCGTCCATTTCGAGTTCCTTGATCTTGCGGGTCAGCGTGTTGCGCCCCCAGCCCAGCAACAGTGCAGCATCGCGACGACGTCCTGCCGTGTGCTTCAATGCCACCTCGATCATGGTGCGCTCGAAAACCGGCGTGGCCTGATTGAGAATTTCCCGGT
>CAYWMC010000113.1:0-2985 GCA_964459345.1 uncultured Klebsiella sp.
GGTGGTCAGCTCGATCGTGCCCGAACTATGGCGCACGTTCGGACTTTCCAGCGCCTGCATGGCATTGCGCACGATGTTCAGCACAGCCTGTATCAGTTGCTCCGAGTCGGCCATGACATCGGGAATGCTCGGGTCGTAGTTGCGCTCGATGCGGATATCCTTGTCCATCACTTCCACTTCTATGAGGCTGCGTACTCGCTCAATCACTTCATGGATGTTGATGGCCCTGAGTTCCGGCGGCTTGCGCGTTCCGACCAGGCGGTCCACCAGCTTGTGCAGGCGGTCGGCCTCTTCGATGATCACGTTGGTGTAATCCGTCAGTTCCCCGTCGGGCAGCTCACGAGCCAGCAACTGGGCCGCGCCACGGATGCCGCCCAGCGGGTTCTTGATCTCATGTGCCAGCCCGCGGACCAGTTCCCGGGTAGTCTCGTGCGTGCTGACCAGCGCTTCTTCCTTGCTGATGCGCTCTGCATAGTTGATGGCCTGAATCTCCATCAGGATGTGTGCGTCTTCCAGGTCGATCAGCGGCGTGATGGTGTAGTCCACGCTGATGGTGCGGCCCTGCAGCATGGTCAGCTCCGCCTTGCGTTTGGTGAAGCTGTGATGGCTTGCCTGGGCGCTCTGGATGTCGGAGATGTCCTGTGCCGCGCCCAGAAAGATGTCGCCAATCCACGCCTTGTAGATCTGTCTGCCGCTGATGGCCAGCGTGCTCTCGGCCGCCAGATTGATGTAGGACAGGCGCAACTCCTGATCGAAAACGATCACGCCGGTGCTCAGATTGTCCAGTAATCGCTTGTGGAGGTTCTCGATAGCCAAATTTGCTGCTCTTTCGCGGTGCAGTATTGCTGCAGTCTGCGCTTGGTTTTGGGTGAACATGCAATAAGCAAACCAATCGGGAGGAATGCCTGAATTCACAGGGTTTGCGGTGAATGGATGGGATTTGGCGACCGACTATGCACCGATATGGTGCAAACAGCAACAATCGTGTGTTCCAGAATGGCATGCCCGCTCCATGGCGTGCCCTGTTTTCTCCAGGCAAAAAAAAGCCCGGCACAAGGGCCGGGCTTTCGGTATTGCTTGCAGGCGTCGGATTACACGCTGTAGTACATGTCGAACTCAACAGGGTGAGTAGACATGTTCAGGCGTGTGCAGTCCTGCAGCTTCAGTTCGATGTAGGCATCGATCAGGTCGTCGCAGAACACGCCGCCCTGCTTGAGGAAGTCGCGGTCCTTGTCCAGGGAGTCCAGAGCCTCGTCCAGGGAGTAGCAGACGCGCGGGATCAGCGCTTCTTCTTCCGGCTCGAGGTCGTACAGGTCCTTGGTAGCCGCTTCGCCCGGGTGAATCTTGTTCTTGATGCCGTCGAGGCCTGCCATCAGCATGGCAGCGAAGAACAGGTAGGGGTTGGCTGTCGGATCACCGAAACGCACTTCGATACGTACTGCGCGCGGGTTGCCGCCCAGGATGTAGGGGATGCGGATCGCTGCAGAGCGGTTGCGTGAGGAGTAGGCCAGCAGCGTGGGTGCTTCGAAACCCTTCACCAGACGCTTGTAAGAGTTGGTGGAGGCATTGCCGAAAGCGTTCAGTGCCTTGGCGTGCTTGATGATGCCGCCGATGTAGTACAGGGCTTCCATGGAGAGGCCTGCGTACTGGTCGCCCGCGAACACGTTCTTGCCATCCTTGGAGATGGACTGGTGCACGTGCATGCCGCTGCCGTTGTCGCCAACCAGTGGCTTCGGCATGAAGGTTGCGGTCTTGCCGTAGGCGTCTGCAGTGTTGTGCACGCAGTACTTCAGGATCTGTACTTCGTCGGCCTTCTTCACCAGCGTGTTGAACTTGGCGCCGATTTCCAGCTGGCCCGCGTTGCCCACTTCGTGGTGATGCAGCTCGATGACCAGGCCCATTTCAGTCATGGTGTCGCACATGGCGCAACGCAGGTCCTGGAAGGAGTCGATCGGAGGCACGGGGAAGTAGCCGCCTTTGACTTTCGGACGGTGGCCCTTGTTGCCGCCTTCAATCGCCTTGTCTGATGACCAGGCTGCTTCATCGGAACCGATCTCGAAGAAAGAGCGATTCATTTCAGTCTTCCACTTCACTTCGTCGAAGACGAAGAATTCGGGCTCGGGACCAAAGAATGCCTTGTCACCGATGCCTGTGGACTTCAGATATTCTTCAGCACGACGGGCCACGGAGCGCGGGTCACGGTTGTAACCCTGCATGGTCTTGGGCTCGATGATGTCGCAGGTGATGTTCAATTGCGGATCGTCGGAGAAGGGGTCCATGACGGCAGTGCTGTCATCGGGACGCAGAATCATGTCGGACTCGTTGATGCCTTTCCAGCCAGCGACGGAGGAGCCGTCGAACATCACGCCTTCCATGAAGGTCTCGTCCACAACGGCGGCCGGGAAGGTCACGTGCTGCTCTTTGCCTTTAGTGTCTGTAAAACGGAGGTCAACCCACTTTACGTCGTTTTCTTTAATCAGTTTCAGAGTCTTTTCAGACATTCTTGATCCTCCGTGAGATCGAGAAATGGACGGCTGGCGTCACGGTTTAATGGCTGGAGCCGCCGAAACATTCGGGGTTCCTGTAAAAAAGCCTTGCTTGCTTTTGTCTGTCTTGTTTGAGCGCTCGCGAGCGGGCTGTCTGTAGTCTGCTCAACAAGTAAGCTTTACGGGCCTATAATAGCGCGCAAGCGGGCCTTGTGTGCAGGGGTGGAGCAAAATATATGCCACTCGGTAAATGCCCGCAAAGCAAGCAAATCCGGCACCTGCGGGCGAGTTCACGAATTCCCCGCACCACGTCGAGCACCATAACGGTGCGTCACAACTCCTAATGCACCATAACAGAGCATATCGCTGCGTCATTCATTCCAGCCAGAGCCAGCCCCATGATTTTTGTCGTCCGTTTCTGTCCCGAGATCATCATCAAGAGTCGCGAAGTCCGCCGCCGCTACATCCGCATTCTGCGCCGCAGCCTGCGTACCCAGAC
>CAYWMC010000113.1:3085-7359 GCA_964459345.1 uncultured Klebsiella sp.
CATGCCTGGAATTCGATGGATGTCGAGCGGCATGTGGGTCGCACCCTTCTGCAGCAATGTCCGGGCGCCCGCGTGGACCTCGAAGCGCCGGAGGTGGTGGTGAAAGTGGAGATCCATCATGACGAGATGTTTGTAGTGGAACGCACGCTCAAGGGGCTGGGTGGCTACCCTCTGGGTACGCAGGACGAGGTGCTGTCCCTGATCTCCGGGGGTTTCGATTCCTCCGTCGCCAGCTACCTGGCCATGCGTCGAGGCCTGGTCACTCACTACTGCCTGTTCCGGCTTGGCGGGCGCGATCACGAGCTGGCCGTGAAGGAAGTGGCCCTGTATCTGTGGATGAAGTTTGGCGCGTCACACCGGGTGAAATTCGTGACAGTGCCTTTCGAAGCGCTGGTGGACGACATGGCGGCAAGGCTCGAGCCCTCGCAACGCGGGGTGATTCTCAAGCGCATGATGCTGAGGGCTGCAACGCGCATTGCGCAGCAGCTGAATATCGCCGCACTGGTGACCGGAGAGTGTGTCGCACAGGTGGCCAGCCAGACGCTGGCCAATCTTGCCGTGATCGATGCCGTGACAGACATCGTGCTGATCAGGCCCCTGATCGTGACCGACAAGCAGGACATCATCGACATCGCACGCCGCATCGGCACGGAAGAATTCTCGAAGCACATGCCGGAGTTCTGTGGTGCCATTTCCCAGAAGCCCACCACACGGGCGCGCACTGCGAAGATCGAGGAACAGGAGGCGCTGCTTGATTTCGCTGCGCTGGATCAGGCCGTCGACAACGCACAGATCCAGATGATTGACCGTGTGATGGAGGGGCTTGGCCGCGAAGCGGTGCCAGTGCCCGAGAGCACCCGGGCGGGTGAACATGACTGGGTAGTGGACATCCGCCACCCCGACGAAGTGCAGGCGCACCCTCTGGGACAGCATCTGCTCAACGGTGCCTCCCTGCTTGAGATTCCTTTCTATGCCCTGCAGAGTCGCTTTGCGGGCCTTCCGCCCACCCACCACTATCTGCTTTACTGTGACAAGGGCATGATGAGCCGTCTGCATGCGTCGCATCTGCGGGCCTCTGGCCATACCAACGTCGGCTTGCTGAGCCGGGAGCAGAATCCGAAGGAAAGCAGTCCATGAATACCGCAGGTTGTCGATGAATCTGGAATCGTGTCGCATCGTTGCTCTGGACGACGATGAGTTCGTATTGCGAACACTCGCCCATCAGCTGGAAAAGCAGGGTTGCGAGTGCGTGCCATTCAGTGACACCAGCGCCTTCCTGGACAACATTGAGCGCAGTGACGCGTTTGACGCGGTCATTCTCGACTATCACCTGCCGCATGCGAAGGAGACCGGACTGGACATCTGCCGCAGACTCAAGGCCCGCTTCAGAAAACCAGTGATCATGCTGACCGGCGATTCCGCAACGGAAACCATTGTCGCCTGCCTGAATGCAGGGGCCGATCAGTATGTCGTGAAACCCTACAATATTGCCGAACTGGTGGCGCGCATCTCGGCCGCCTGTCGCACCTATTCCGAAGGTGTCAGACCAGGCTCCGCAGAGCAGCGGCTGCGTAATGACGTGCAGATCAACTGGCGATTGCGCATGGTGTCTGGCAAGCCAGACCTGCAACAGAAGCTGACCGAGAAGGAGCTCGCCCTGCTGGAACTGTTCATGGCCTCCGCCAATGGTTACATCGACCGTGCCAGGTCGTTCTCGGCTCTCTACGGATATGAAATGGAACCCATGAATCGCTCCATTGACATCCTGGTCAGCCGGCTGCGCAAGAAATTGCGCAGGGCACTCGATGGCATGGAGATTGTAACGGTGCGCGGCAGCGGTTACCGCATCGGGTTTTCCAGAGCAGAGCTTGAGCCTGATACACAGAGCGTGGAGCAATGAACATGCTGCATGCGGGCAAAGCTGCAGACTTGTTTGATCAGCAGGTGCTGCGACAGATGCTGGCGCTGCAGGACCCGCGCATGCTTGCAGACTTCTACTCGCTTTATCTTGCGCAGGCGCGTGAACTGCTCGATGTCTTTCTGCCCGGAGCAGAAATGCGCGAGGATCGTGTCGTGGAAAAGCTTGCGCACAAGTTGAAATCGTCTTCGCGCAGCGTTGGCGCTCATGCACTGGGCGATATTCTGGAACGTGTCGAGCAAATCAGCAGGTCGGGAGACATGATGGCACTGGCTCCGCTGATAGCGCAGACCCGCGCCATGGCGGAGCAGACCTTCACAATGATTGCCGCACACGCAGAATCATTGCTTGCGCACAGCGACTCCTGATTCACATCTTCGCCAATGCCAGTCTGTACCCCACGCGGGAATGCGTGACGATCACGTCCATGCCGTCGGGTGCCGGCATCTTGCGCCGCAGCCGGTAGACGAGCGTCGACAGAGTCTCGATGTTGGTCAGGCCAATCTGCGCTGCCAGATGCTCATAGAGTGCTTCCCGTCTGACCACTGCCCCCTGGGCATCTGCAAGCATGCGCAGCAGGAAGAACTCGGCCTGCGTAATGGGTTGCGCAGCGCCGTCCTCGTCGATCAGCACGCGACGCTCGCTGTCCAGCTGCCAGCCATTGCTGAAACGAGGCGACAAGTCCTCGGCAGACGTCGGCAGCAGCGGTGCGCCTTGTGTCGCGCTTGCCTGCTGCTGGCGCGCCAGCAGGTTGCGAACCCGCAGAGCGAGCTCCTGTGCACTGACTGGTTTGCTCACGAAGTCGTCAGCGCCCAGCGTCAGCGCCAGAATGCGATTGCGCTCCTCATTGCGGCCGGACATCACGATCAGCAACACACTGCTGGTCTTGCGCAGCTCGCGCAACAACTCCATGCCGTCGGCGTCAGGCAGATTCAGGTCGAGCAGAATCAGAGAGATATCGTGCTGGGTCAGAGCGGCAGAGAAAGCCTTGCCGGTGGACACTGCCAGCACCTTGTAACCCAGGGGGCGAAACCGTTCGACCAGAATGCCGCTCAACAGGGCATCGTCTTCGACAATCAGAATGGTGTGTTCGGGCATTGCGGCCTCCGGAAAATGGCGTGGCCGACATTCTAGGCAATGCCGGCGCGATCGTACGTAAAGATTTGTATCAACCAATTCTGAACGGCTGATCGGCAGCGGGACAGGGCCAGACATGCTGTCGTATCATCCGCCGCGACTCTCAGGAACGGAATGATGACACGCTACGGCAAGCCATTACTGGAAATTCTCGCGGTTTCACTGCTTTATTTCGCCTTTGCGCAGGTGGGATTTCTTTTCGCCATTCCCGGCGCCAACATCACACTGCTGTGGCTGCCCTCCGGACTGGCCATGGCAGGTGTTGTGCTGCTGGGCAATCATGCGGCCCTGGGCGTCCTCGCCGGGGCCTTTCTAGCCAATTTTGTCACCCTGGGCGCCGGCATTGACGAGACTCCGGCGCTCACTGCCCTGGCCGTAGCAGCAGGCAATGCCAGCAGCGCACTGCTTGCAGGAACCCTGTTCTCCCGCGGCATTGCGCGCAATTTGCTGCAGCTCGATTCCAGCCACTTGCTGCTCTTTGCCGGCATTGCCATGGCGAGCACGCTCCCGGGCGCATTCTGGGGCGCGTTTCAGCTTACCTCCGGCGGCACCGCGGGCCAGGAGTACCTGCGGGCGGTGCTGGTATGGTGGGCCGGTGACACCCTGGGCATCATCATCGGATTTCCTCTGTTGTACTTCGTCTACTCGCGCTATCTGCAGGGCCATGCGCCAACGGTGTTCGTGCAGCAGATGGGCGTACTCAGCATTGGCGTGCTGCTGTCTGCCATTCTCTACCTGTACACCATGAATCTGCAGCGCGAGAGTCTGCAGCTGCGCTTTCGCTATGTGGCAGAGGTGGCCTTTCTCAGTCTCGATACGGCCATTGAGCAGATATTTCAGCACCAGGCGCAGCTGGTGGATGAAGTGGCGAGTGAGATGCCTCCCTCCCGGGAGCGCTTCCGGGATCGGGCAGAAAGCATTCTCTATGGCGAGTATCGCACGCGCGGTGTCTATGCCTTGTCGTGGAACCCCATCATCCTCGACCAGGACCGCGAAGCCATGGAGGCAATGGCGCGCAGTCAGGGCTACGAGAACTTCAGCATCCGCGAACTCGATGCGCAGGGCAACCTGCAAGTCTCGCCCCGCAAGGACCGTTATGTGGTGGTGTTTCATATCGAGCCACTGGACGCCAACCTGGGCGCCCTCGGTTTCGACATTCACTCCGACCCCTCCCGACAGCGCACCATCGATCAGGCGCTGCTGCTGGGCCAGCCGGTCC
>CAYWMC010000114.1:0-7324 GCA_964459345.1 uncultured Klebsiella sp.
CCCGTATCGGCCTTCTGCTTGACATGACTCTGCGTGACATCGAGCGAATTCTTTACTTCGAGTCATTCGTCGTGACAGATCCCGGCATGACCACGCTCGAGAAGGGTCAGTTGCTGACAGACGAGCAGTACTACGAAGCAATGGAAGAATTCAGCGACGAGTTCGATGCCAAGATGGGTGCCGAAGCCGTCCAGCAATTGATGAAAGACATGAACGTGGAGGCGGAAGTAGCGCGTTTGCGCGAAGAGATTCCGCAAACCAATTCCGAGACAAAGCTCAAGAAGTTGTCAAAGCGACTGAAACTGCTCGAGGCTTTTGCCGAGTCTGGCAACAAGCCTGAGTGGATGGTTCTGACAGTTCTGCCAGTTCTTCCGCCAGACCTGCGTCCGCTTGTGCCGCTGGATGGTGGCCGCTTTGCAACATCAGACCTCAACGATCTGTATCGCCGCGTCATCAATATAAACAACCGTCTGAAGCGACTGTTGGACTTGAATGCGCCCGATATCATCGTGCGCAACGAAAAGCGCATGCTGCAGGAAGCCGTAGATGCCTTGCTGGACAACGGTCGCCGCGGTCGCGCCATCACGGGCTCCAACAAGCGTCCGCTGAAGTCACTTGCTGACATGATCAAAGGCAAGCAAGGTCGATTCCGCCAGAATCTGCTGGGCAAGCGAGTGGATTACTCTGGCCGCTCCGTCATCGTGGTTGGTCCGACCCTCAAACTGCATCAGTGCGGTCTTCCCAAGAAAATGGCGCTAGAGCTGTTCAAGCCATTCATCTTCGGAAAGCTGGAGCGTCGCGGTCTTGCTACTACCATCAAAGCAGCCAAGAAAATGGTGGAACGCGAAACAGCGGAAGTCTGGGATATTCTTGCAGACGTCATTCGCGAGCATCCAGTGCTTCTGAACCGCGCGCCGACGCTGCACCGACTAGGTATTCAGGCATTCGAGCCAGTGCTGATTGAGGGCAAGGCGATTCAGCTGCACCCGCTGGTCTGTGCGGCATACAACGCCGACTTCGACGGTGACCAGATGGCAGTTCACGTACCGCTGACTCTGGAAGCTCAGCTCGAAGCTCGCACGCTGATGATGTCCACCAACAACATCCTCGCTCCTGCGAGTGGCGAGCCTATCATTGTGCCGTCTCAGGACGTTGTGCTTGGCCTTTACTACATGACCCGCGCCCGTGTTAACGCCAAGGGCGAGGGCATGATATTCGCGGATGCTGCGGAAGTTCAGCGCGCTTATGAAACAGGTCATGCGCACCTGCAGGCGCGAATCAAAGCCCGTATCACCAGCACAAGTGCCAACAGCGAAGGTGAGAAGGTCACTACGACTTCAATGATGGAAACTACCGTAGGGCGAGTTCTGCTGTTCAACATCGTTCCTGCTGGTTTGCCGTTCTCCATGGTCAATCAGAAGATGACCAAGAAGCAGATTTCCGGAATCCTGAACGCGTGCTATCGCTATGTAGGCCTCAAGGAAACGGTCATTTTTGCTGACCAGCTGATGTATACAGGCTATCGCTACTCCACGCGCTCCGGTTCTTCCATCGGCGTGAATGACTTCGTGATTCCCGTTGAGAAGGCGGCGATCATTGCTCAGGCCGATTCTGAAGTGGAAGAGATCGAGAACCAGTATGCCTCCGGCCTTGTGACTCAGGGTGAGAAATACAACAAAGTGATCGATATCTGGTCCCGTGCCAATGACCTGGTTGCCAAGTCCATGATGGACGGCCTGTCTACTGAGCCGGTCATCAATAAAGAAGGCAAGGAGGAGCGTCAGGAGTCGTTCAATTCCGTGTACATCTATGCGGACTCCGGTGCGCGAGGATCGCCCGCCCAGATTCGTCAGCTCGCAGGTATGCGAGGCCTGATGGCGCGTCCGGATGGTTCAATCATCGAAACGCCGATTACTGCAAATTTCCGCGAAGGTTTGAGTGTGGTGCAGTACTTCACCTCGACGCACGGTGCTCGCAAGGGTCTTGCAGATACCGCGTTGAAAACTGCCAACTCAGGTTACCTTACAAGACGATTGGTCGATATTTCCCAGGATCTCGTGATCACTGAGCACGACTGCGGAACAACTGATGGCTTGGTAATGCGCCCTGTGATTGAAGGCGGCGACATCATTGCACCACTTGGCGATCGAGTGCTGGGTCGAGTTCTGACCCGAGAAGTGGTCAACGAGCTTACTGGTGAAGTGATTGTTGAGCCAGGCGTGATGGTTGATGAGCGACTGGTTGAGAAGCTGGATGCGCTTGGCGTGGACGAAGTCCACGTGCGCTCACCCATTACCTGCGAAACCCGATTCGGTATTTGCCGCCTGTGTTACGGTCGCGATCTCGCTCGTGGACACATTGCCAACGTTGGAGAGGCAATCGGTGTCATCGCCGCGCAATCCATCGGTGAACCGGGCACGCAGCTGACGATGCGTACGTTCCACATCGGTGGTGCTGCATCGCGAGCTACTGCAGCAGACAACGTCCAGGTCAAAACCAAGGGCACTGTTCAGTTGCACAACATGAAGACGGTTGAAAACATACTTGGCAATCTGGTAGTGGTGTCACGCTCCGGTGAAATGCTGGTGAGCGACGAAGGCGGCCGTGAACGTGAGAAATACAAGCTTCCCTACGGCGCTGTCATTACGCTCGGCAAGAACCTCAAGGTGGAGTCTGGCCAGGTCGTTGCAACATGGGATCCGCACACGCACCCCATCATTTCAGAAGTGGCGGGCAAGGTTGCATTTGCCAATATGGAAGAAGGTATCACCGTTCGTCGTCAAACTGACGAGATCACAGGTCTATCCAGTCTTTCAGTAATCGATCCTGCAGAGCGCTCCTCGGCTGCGAAAGAGTTGCGCCCTGCGGTCACGCTGCTCGGAACCGATGGCAAGGAATTGTGCATTCCGGGTACAACGGTACCTGCACACTATTTCCTGCCGGCCAATGCCATTATCGCAATCCAGGATGGGGCGAATCTGAATATCGGCGACGTAATTGCCCGAATTCCTCAGGAGAGCTCAAAGACTCGCGACATCACGGGTGGTCTGCCCCGCGTGGCTGACTTGTTCGAAGCGCGCAAACCGAAAGAGCCAGCAATTCTTGCTGAAATCTCCGGCACTGTGTCCTTTGGCAAGGAAACCAAGGGCAAGCGTCGGCTGATCATCACGCCAAAAGATGGCGTGAACCCGCTGGATGGAAGCAGTTTCTATGAAGCCCTGATTCCGAAATGGAGAACCATGACGGTATTCGAGGGCGAGTACATCGAAAAGGGTGAAGTAGTTTCTGACGGCCCGCCCTCGCCGCACGACATTCTGCGTCTCAAGGGCGTAGAGGCGTTGTCACAGTACATCGTCAATGAAGTGCAGGAAGTGTATCGACTCCAAGGCGTGCGCATCAATGACAAGCACATTGAAGTGATTGTGCGACAGATGCTTCGAAAAGTAGAAATTTCAGAGACTGGAGATTCTTCTTTTATCAAGGGCGAGCAAGTCACTTTGACGCAAGTTGCGGAAGAGAACGACAAGATGCGCGCGCAGGGCAAAGTCGAAGCACGCTTCCACCGCATGCTGCTTGGTATCACGAAGGCGTCGCTGGCGACTGAGTCGTTTATTTCGGCAGCTTCGTTCCAGGAAACTACGCGCGTGCTGACAGAGGCTGCCGTTACAGGTAAGCGCGATTTCCTGCGCGGACTTAAAGAAAACGTTGTAGTCGGTCGTTTGATCCCGGCAGGAACAGGGCTTGCGTATCATGAATCACGCAAGCGTCTGGCTGCAGAGGCTGCTGCAGTTGAACATACAACTGTCAGTGCCAGTGATGTAGAGGCTGCGTTGACAGAGGCCCTCAAAGGCGAGGGCTGATGGCCTTGGCAGTTAGAAGTTGACTAAGGGGTGCGGGCTCTTTAAACTCTCGCATCCTTTATTCCGGGTATGCTGCGAATTCTGGCGCTCTCAGGAAAGTCTGAGGGCTGTGCCAGCCTCAAAACCCGCTCCGCGGATATGAATTCGTTCATGTCAATCGAGAAAATCGTCAGTAAAAAGTTGATATCCAGTGCGAAGACGCACTGGCTTATTTAAATAAGAGCATGTGTAGGCAGGAGTAACGAATGGCCACTATTAACCAGTTGGTTCGTAAGCCAAGACAGAGCAAGGTCGCAAAAAGCGACGTGCCTGCTTTGCAGGGTTGTCCGCAAAGAAGAGGTGTGTGTACTCGTGTGTACACCACGACACCAAAGAAGCCGAACTCAGCGCTTCGTAAAGTATGTCGTGTGCGTCTGACGAACGGGTATGAAGTAACGTCGTACATCGGCGGTGAGGGGCACAACCTTCAGGAGCACTCTGTGGTCCTGATTCGCGGTGGTCGTGTAAAAGACCTTCCAGGTGTTCGATATCACACAATTCGCGGCAGTCTTGATACTTCTGGCGTCTCTGATCGCAAGCAGGGTCGTTCCAAGTACGGTGCGAAGCGTCCGAAGTCGTAGTTTGTTTGTCGTCACCAATCTGGTGATGCAGTGATTTTCAACAAGTAAGGCCAGGTGTCGGCGATTAGTAGTTGCAGCCGGGAATTCTGGAAACCCTGAATAATATAGAGGTAGTCATGCCAAGAAGACGTATTGTAGCCAAACGTGAAGTGCTTCCAGATGCCAAATACGGCAGCAAGATTCTTGCTAAGTTCATGAATCATGTGATGGAAGATGGCAAAAAGTCAGTTGCCGAGAAGATCGTTTACGGCGCGCTGGAGACAGTCAAGAAGCACGCGAACGGAGATGTGCTTGAGGTTTTCGAGAAAGCGCTGGACGCGATCGCCCCGATGGTTGAAGTGAAATCCCGCCGTGTAGGTGGTGCGACCTATCAGGTTCCTGTTGAAGTTCGAGCAGAGCGTCGCGCAGCCCTGGCTATGCGCTGGCTGGTTGAGCATGCGCGCAAGCGTGGAGAGAAATCAATGGCCCTGCGTCTGGCTGGCGAGATTTCTGATGCAGCCAACGGCCGCGGCAGTGCTGTCAAGAAGCGTGAAGACGTGCATCGAATGGCTGAGGCGAACCGCGCGTTCTCTCACTACCGTTTCTGATTATCCGAATTTAACTCATTTAATTTATTGAAGGTACGATTGTGGCCAGAAAAACTCCTTTGAGCAGGTATAGGAACATCGGAATCGTTGCTCACGTAGATGCCGGTAAGACGACTACCAGCGAGCGCGTTCTGTTTTATACCGGTGTGTCTCATAAGATTGGCGAGGTCCATGACGGAGCCGCAATCATGGACTGGATGGAGCAGGAGCAGGAGCGAGGTATTACCATTACTTCTGCTGCTGTGACTTGTTTCTGGTCCGGCATGTACAAGCAATTTGATGAGCACCGTATCAATATCATCGACACCCCCGGACACGTGGACTTCACCATTGAAGTAGAGCGCTCACTGCGCGTACTGGATGGTGCGGTGGTGGTACTTTGCGGATCTTCTGGCGTGCAGCCGCAGACTGAGACGGTGTGGCGTCAAGCCAACCGCTATCAGGTTCCGCGTCTGATTTTCGTAAACAAGATGGACCGCACTGGTGCTGATTTCCTGCGTGTAGTCAATCAGGTGAAGTCTCGACTGGGTGCCGTTCCAGTTCCAATGCAACTGCCGATCGGCGCTGAAGACACATTCAAGGGCGTTGTGGACCTGATCAAGATGAAAAGCATCATCTGGAGCGAGCAGGACCAGGGGATGACTTTCGAGTATCAGGATATCCCGGCCGATATGCTTGCAGCATGTGAGAAGTGGCGCGAGCATCTTGTAGAGTCTGCTGCTGAAGCCAACGATGAGTACATGGAAAAGTATCTTGGCGGCGAAGAATTGACCCTGGAAGAAGTTGTTGCGGGTCTTCGTGCGCGTACTCTGTCCGGCGAAATCGTTCCTACGTTCTGTGGTTCTGCATTCAAGAATAAAGGCGTTCAAGCGGTTCTGGATGCGGTTATTCAGTACCTGCCGGCTCCTACTGAAGTCAAGGCGATCGAAGGTGTGCTGGAAGACGGCACAGTTGCATCTCGCGAAGCCGACGATACGGCGCCGTTCGCTGCTCTGGCATTCAAAATTGCGACGGATCCCTACGTAGGCACGCTGACTTTCTTCCGTGTCTACTCCGGCTTCCTGAGTTCAGGTGATGCGGTTTACAACCCGGTGAAAAGCAAGAAAGAGCGCATTGGCCGGATGGTGCAAATGCTTGCGAACAATCGCGATGAAATCAAAGAAGTTTACGCGGGTGATATTGCAGCTGCGATTGGTCTGAAAGACGTCACCACTGGCGAGACTCTCTGCCATCCGGATCATGTAATCACTCTTGAAAAAATGGACTTCCCTGAGCCGGTTATCTCTGTGGCGGTAGAGCCAAAGACCAAGGCTGACCAGGAGAAGATGGGTATTGCTCTCAGCAAGCTGGCGCAAGAAGATCCCTCCTTCCGAGTTGAGACTGACGAGGAATCTGGTCAGACAATTATCGCAGGCATGGGCGAGTTGCACCTGGATGTGCTTGTAGACCGCATGCGTCGTGAATTCGGCGTAGAGGCCAATATTGGCAAGCCGCAAGTGGCATACCGCGAAACCATCAAAAAGACCGTTGAAGTGGAAGGCAAGCACGTCAAGCAGTCTGGTGGTCGTGGTCAGTTCGGTCACTGCTGGCTGCGCCTCGAGCCGCTGCCGCCCGATGAAGAGTACAAGTTTGTAAACGAGATCGTTGGCGGTGTTATTCCAAGAGAATTCATTCCGGCGATCGACAAAGGCGTGCAGGAGCAGATGAAGAACGGTGTGCTTGCCGGTTATCCTCTTCTCGCCATGAAGGTCACTGTGTTCGATGGCTCGTACCACGACGTTGACTCCAGTGAAATGGCGTTCAAGATCGCTGGCTCTCTGGCAATGAAGAAGGGCGCATTGATGGCTGATGCCGCGCTGCTAGAGCCAATCATGAAGGTTGAAGTAGTGACACCAGAAGAGAACATGGGCGACGTAATGGGCGATTTGAACCGACGTCGAGGAACTGTTCAAGGTATGGATGACAGCCCCAGTGGGCGCGTGATCAACGCAGAAGTGCCGCTCTCTGAAATGTTTGGCTACGCCACGGATTTGCGTTCTGCAACCCAGGGTCGTGCTACGTACACAATGGAATTCCTGAAATATGCGGAAGTTCCAAACAACATCAAAGAGAGCATTATCAGCAGCAGGAGTTGATTCTCGCTGCAGTGGCGTTCCAGTGCACTCAGACTCCTTTAATTGAAGCTTTAGTGAGGTGATATCGTGGCGAAGAGCAAGTTTGAAAGAAACAAGACGCACGTAAACGTGGGGACTATCGG
>CAYWMC010000115.1:0-7302 GCA_964459345.1 uncultured Klebsiella sp.
TGTCGATCACGGCCTTGTCGACCAACGAGTTCACCTTTGCCCAGACAGCGCCTGGGGCGTGTATTCCGATCAGAATCCGGCGGACCGCGAGCAGCTCTTCCTGCACCTGAGTGGCAATGAATCCCGCGTGTCGGCTTTCAATGGCGATCTGCAGTTGCTGGATGGGCGTCTTCAGAATACGGCCGATGTGACCATCCTGCATGCACGTTCGGTGGCGGAAGATGTGGTGTTCTCGCAGGAAGGTGCGCCGGCATCCGGCACATTCACAGTGACTCAAGGGCGGCTCGATGATCTGGCGCTGGAGTTGCAGGGCCGCTCACTGCTGCACTCCGTGCCTCTGACTTCCAAGGCTTTCGCGACAGGCTGGTTCGGCGACAGCGGTCAGCACATCGTTTCCATCGGCCTGCTGCTGTTCGCCTTCACCACGGCGATCGCGTGGTCCTATTACGGCGACCGTGCCATCACTTATCTGTTCGGGCCGGCAGGCGTGTTGCCGTACCGGCTGGTCTATATCGCCGGCTTCTTCCTGGCGGCACAAGCCGACACCACGCTGATCTGGAACTTGTCGGCGGTCACGCTGTTCTTCATGGCGATGCCGAATCTGATCGGCATTCTGCTGTTGCGCAAGGACATGAAGAACACCGTGGACAGCTACTGGACTCGCATCAAGGACAAGCGCTGACTCAGACGTGCTCTCCCGGCAGACGGATATTGCGGACGATCTCCTGAACCTCTTCCGGGGGTTCTTCCGTGAACCGGCATACCACCAGGGCCACTGCCAGATTCACCAGTGTGCCCATTGTGCCGATGCCTTCCGGGGAAATGCCGAACCACCAGTTTGCGGCAGTGCTCAGCTCTGGACTGATGAACTTGAAGTAGATGATGTACGCGGCTGTGAAGGTGAAGCCTGAGAGCATCCCGGCGACGGCACCCTGCCTGTTCATGCGGCTGTAGAATATCCCCAGCACAATGGCCGGGAAGAACGACGCGGCAGCGAGGCCGAACGCAAAGGCCACGACTTCTGCGACGAATCCCGGCGGATTGATGCCAAAGTACCCCGCGATCAGCACGGCAAAGAAGATCGCCACTCGGGCGTAGTTGAGTTCCTGCTTCTCGGTGATATGCGGCGCCAGACTGCGCTTCAGCAAGTCATGGGAAATCGAGGTCGAGATCACCAGCAGCAGGCCCGCAGCAGTGGAAAGGGCGGCGGCCAGCGCCCCGGCGGCTACCAGCGCCACGACCCAGTTTGGCAGCTGCGCGATTTCCGGATTGGCCAGCACCATGATGTCCCGGTTGACCGTCAGCTCGTTGGTGGCCGCGTCGCCCACATACTGGATGCGCCCATCATTGTTCTTGTCATTGAACGCGATCAGCCCGGTGCGCTCCCACGTGGTGAACCAGTCTGGCATCGAGGTGTACTCCGCGTTGTTCACGGTGTTCATCAGATTGGTCTTGGAGAAGGCCGCAATCGCCGGCGCGGTGGTGTACAGAATGGCGATGAAGATCAGTGCATAGCCTGCAGAAAGGCGCGCGGCGCGCACTGTCGGCACCGTGAAGAAACGGATGATCACGTGGGGCAAACCGGCCGTGCCGAACATCAGCGCTGCAGTAATGAAGAAGACATCCTGCGTGCTCTTTTGTCCCGCCGTATAGGTCCCGAATCCCAGTTCCTCACTCACGCCATCCAGCCGGTCAAGCAGATAGCCACCCCCGTACTCCGGTGTCAGCTCAGAGCCGAACCCCAGCTGCGGGATGGGATTGCCGGTCATCATCAGTGAAATGAAGACCGCGGGCACCATGTAGGCAAAGATCAGCACGCAGTACTGCGCCACCTGTGTGTAGGTAATGCCTTTCATGCCCCCCAGAACCGCGTAGAAGAACACGATGGCCATGCCGATGATGACGCCAGTGGTGATGTCCACTTCGAGAAAGCGCGAGAAGACAATGCCGGCACCCTGCATCTGGCCGCAGACGTAGACGAATGAAACGACAATGGCACAGAACACTGCTGCCAGCCGCGCACTCTGCGAATAGTAGCGGTCACCAATGAAGGCAGGCACCGTGAACTTGCCGAACTTGCGCAGGTAGGGCGCGAGCAGCAGGGCCAGCAGCACATAGCCACCGGTCCAGCCCATCAGATAGTAAGTGCCGTCCCGGCCAAGGAATGAAATCAGTCCAGCCATGGAGATGAACGACGCGGCGGACATCCAGTCTGCAGCTGTCGCCATGCCATTGATCATGGGCTTTACGCCACCGCCCGCCACGTAGAAGTCGTGCGTGGAACCGGCCTTGGACCATAGTGCGATCACGATGTAGAGTCCGAAACTCAGGAATATGAACAAGTAGGTCCAGATCTGTACGCTCATGACCGTGGCTCCTGCTCAGCATCGGCCTTGCTGGCCTGGTCGAGATTGTACTGACGATCCAGCTTGTCCATCTGACGGATGTAGACAAAGATCAGGATGACGAAACCATAGATTGATCCTTGCTGGGCCATCCAGAAGCCCAGTTTGAAACCACCTATGCGGAAATTGTCGAGAAAGTCGGCGAGGAGGATGCCGCAGACGAAGGAGATGAAGAACCAGACGCACAACAATGTGCCTACAATCTTGAGATTAGCCTTCCAATACGAGCGAGCGTTTGTATCCGACATCGATGGCCTCGTTCTTCTGTTTTTGATTTGTTGTTTTCGTGTTCTCTTGATTCCTGACTCACGCTGTCTGCGATACTAGCACTAAAGATTTCAGGTGCACATGGCGTTGCAGCCTGTTCTATTCGATGTATTCCTTGATGTAACTCATGAGACGGCGGCGGTGCACACGAGCAGCTTCCTCGTCGTCCTTGCTGTAGTTGCGCACGATCTGGCGAATGGCCTGACGCTCCGCGAGCGGCCATTGTGTGACGAATGCGTTGATGTCGTCTTCTGCGCCGCCAAGCAGGCGATCGCCCCACTCCTCGATCAGTTGCGCGCGGCGCACTTGTGCGCGGTCGGGTGTGCGCATCTTGTCCAGCTCAGCCTGAATCTCGTCGTGATTGGCATCGCGCATCACTCTGCCAATGAACTGCAGCTGGCGCCTTCTGGCTTCGTTGCTGTTGGGCAGCCGGTGGTACTCGGCCAGGGCGGCAATCAGAGTGTCCGGCAAGGGCAGCTTCTCAAGCTGCTTCTTGCCAAGAGTGGTCAGATCCTGTCCCAGCTTCTGCAGTGCCGTCATGTCGCGTTTGCGTTGCGACTTGCTCGGTGGCTCCAGACTCCAGTCGATGGGTTCACGCTGTTTCATGCAGATTCCTTCAGGTTCATTCGCTTTCGTCGAATCGATTGTTGACCAGTGCCGTGATGGCTTCCAACGCTGCCTGCTCGTCGTCGCCGTCAATGATGATGTTGAGAACTGTCCCCTTGCTGGCGGCGAGCATCATGAGCGAGAGGATGCTCTTGCCATCCACGAGCTTGTCCTGCCCCACCTTGATGGCGCTGCGGAATGTGGAAGTGACAGAGACCATGCGTGACGCTGCTCGCGCGTGCAGTCCGGCCTTGTTGCAGATGGTGATGGTGGACGTGATCATTTGGCGTGAGTTCCTTCCCGTTTCAGCAGCTCGCGGTGCATCACCTGCACATTCCTGACCTTGGCTGCAAAATGTTCCTTCAGGCGTTCGCTGAGATAGACAGAGCGGTGTTGTCCGCCTGTGCAGCCGATGGCGACTGTCATGTAGCTGCGGTTGTTCTCTTCAAACCGGGGCAGCCATTTGTCGAGGTAGGTGCACAGATCTTCATACATGGTCTGCACGTCTGGCTGCTGCTGCAGCCAGGCGATGACTTCCGGATCTGTGCCAGTGAGCGGGCGCAGGGGCTTCTCCCAGTAGGGGTTTGGCAGGCAGCGCACGTCGTACACGATGTCGGCGTCGATGGGGACCCCGTACTTGTAGCCGAATGACTCGAAGAGCAGGGCCAGGCCGCTGTCGTCGCGCTCCACAACCCGGGTCTTGATGCTCTCGCGCAACTGATGCAGCGACATGTTGCTGGTGTCGATGGAGAGACTCGCCAGCAGCGCGATCTGCTCAAGCAGATCGGTTTCCATGTTGATCGCCTGACGCAGGCCGATCTTGTCAGTGGTCAGCGGGTGTTTGCGCCGGCTTTCACTGAAGCGCTTGATGAGCGTCGGACTGCTGGCGTCCAGGAAGATGACTTCTGTCTTGATGTTGGATTGCTTGAGCTGCTCGACGATCTGCGGGACCTGTTTCAGATCGGCGGGGATATTGCGCGCATCGATGCTCACGGCCACACGTGGCAGTTCAGTGGTCTGCGAAGTGACTCGCTGCACCAGAGACGGCAGCAGGCTCGCCGGCAGATTGTCGATGCAATAGAAGCCATGATCTTCCAGCATGTTGAGTGCAGTACTCTTGCCGGAGCCGGAGCGGCCACTGATGATGAGCAGTTTCACTGTATCGTTCGCCTGGGATTTGGAGCAGGAGTCAGCTCTGCGGTGAGAGCCGCTGTTGTCAATGTGGGCCAGACTTTAGCAGGTTTGCCCGGAGGTGAACAGTTGTCAGCCGGCCGTGGCGATGCGGTAGAGCTCGTCTGCAGACTGGGCATGGCGCAGGCGATTGCAGAGGTCTTCCTGATGAAAAAGAGCGGCCAGACTGCCCAGAACCTTGAGATGCTCAGCCATTTCTTCCGCAGGCACAATCAGGACAAACAGCAGGTCGACGGAGCGCGAATCGATGGCATCGAAATCAATGCCTTCACTCAAGGTAACCAGAGCTCCGGTGATTGACTTGCAGGCGGCCACGCGACAATGGGGAATGGCGATGCCGTTGCCGATGCCGGTGCTGCCCAGCTGTTCGCGGGCCAGAAGTGCGCTGTAGATGTGATCGGCGGACAGCAACCCGGTCTGTTCGGCAATGAGCTCACTGACAGTCGTAAGAAAGCGTTTCTTGCTTACCCCTGGCAGCTTGCAGAAGCAACGTTCCGGCGTCAGGATCGTGTCAATGCGCATTGTCGCGAAGTCTCATATGGCTGAAATTCGGGCGCCATTCTAGCATCGCTTCTCCCGATGTCATGTAACATTTTCTCGCTTTGTGCCGGGGCCGGCAAAGTGCCAGTCTCACGACAGTTTCTTGCGTTCATTGGACGGAGGAATCGACAGCGATTCGCGATACTTGGCGATGGTGCGACGCGCCACGTTGATACCCTGTGCTTCCAGCAGTTTGGTGATCTTGCTGTCGCTGAGTGGCTTGCGGGTATTCTCACCGGCCACCAGTTTCTTGATGAGTGCACGGATAGCCGTGGAAGAACATTCGCCACCGCCGGCGGTGCTCACATGGCTTGAGAAGAAATACTTCAGTTCGAAAATGCCCTTCGGCGTGTGCATGTACTTCTGCGTGGTCACGCGTGAAATGGTGCTCTCATGCATGCTTACTGCCTCGGCAATATCATGCAGAACCAGGGGCTTCATGGCCTCTTCGCCATATTCGAAGAAGCCCTTCTGGTGTTCGACGATGCGTGTCGCGACCTTCATGAGCGTTTCATTGCGGCTCTGCAGGCTCTTGATGAACCAGCGTGCCTCCTGCAGATTGTCGCGCAGATAATTGTTGTCACTGCTGGTGTCGGCGCGCCGCACGAGCGCTGCATAATCCGAGTTGATGCGGATGCGCGGTGCCGTTTCCGGATTCAGTTCCACGCGCCAGCGTCCGGTATCACTGTCCTTGCTGACGATGACGTCGGGAATGATGTAGGTCGTGGAGGGTGGGGCGATGTCGGATCCGGGTCTGGGGTTGAGCGCCTCGATGATGCTGATGGCCTCGCGCAATTCAGGCTCCTTGATGCGGGCAAGGCGCATGAGCTGGGCGTAGTCGCGTGCGCCGAGCAGGGCCAGATGATCCTTGACGATGATGCGCGCATGCTTGATCGCCTGCGTGGTCTCGGAATCTTCGTACTGATTGAGCTGAATCAGCAGGCATTCGGCGAGATCGCGATAGCCCACACCAATCGGGTCAAACTGCTGAATACGGTGCAGGACGGCAAGCACTTCCTCAGGCTCGATGTCGATGGAGCGCATCAGGCTGGCGTGGATGGCGTCGACACTGATGGTCAGCATGCCATTGGAATCGATGGCATCAATGATCGCGAGTCCGATAAGGCGGTCCGGGTCCGACATGGGCGTGAGATTGAGCTGCCACATGAGGTGATCCTGCAGGCTTTCGGTGACGCTGTTGCGCGACTCGAAGTCCATGCCTTCGCCTTCAGACGCTCCGCTCCCGGTGGTGTAAGTCGTCTGGTAGACATCGTCCCAGCTGCTGTCCACAGAGAGATCGTCAGGGATATTGTCCTCCCAGCGGTTTTCCTCATAGTCACTGCCGGTGTCACCTTCGCTGACTTCGTAGCTCTCGGTCGCTGTCCCGCTGCCGGCTATCCGGTCTGTGTTGAAGTCGTCGCTGGAAACGCTGCTCTCGGTGTTCTGCTCGGCGGCTTCGTCAGCGCGGGCATGGAAATCGTCATTGTCTTCATCCAGCTCCAGCATGGGATTGGATTCCAGCGCCTGATGAATTTCCTGTTGCAGATCGAGAGTGGAAAGCTGAAGGAGGCGGATAGCTTGCTGCAGCTGCGGCGTCATGGTCAGTTGCTGACCCAGCTTGAGCTGTAGCGAGAGTTTCATCGTGTTGAATACTTCATGTTGTGGTGACTGCTGAGGGTGTTAGCAAGTATCGTGCCGTATGTGTACAGCAAATTTCAAGCCCGATCTGCATCAGATTCGGAATTGATGTCCGAGATAGACTTCCCGCACCTTCTGATTGGCGAGAATCTCCGCTGACGATCCCTCTGCGATGATCTGGCCTTCGCTGACGATGTAGGCCTTTTCGCAGATGTCGAGTGTCTCTCGCACGTTGTGATCCGTCAGAAGGACACCGATGCCCTTTTGCTTGAGGTGCCGGATTATGTCCTTGATATCACTGACAGAAATCGGGTCGACTCCGGCAAATGGCTCGTCCAGCAGAATGAAGCGTGGCTCCGTGGCCAGGGCTCTGGCGATTTCGGTGCGGCGTCTCTCGCCGCCGGAAAGACTCATGCCTTTGTTGTTGCGGATGTGTCCGATGTGGAACTCCGCCAGAAGGCTTTCCAGTTTCTCCTGGCGCTGTGCACGGCTCAGATCCTTGCGTGTTTCGAGTATGGCCAGAATGTTCTCGGCCACTGTCAGGGTGCGGAATATTGAAGAGTCCTGAGGCAGATAGCCGAGGCCGCGTTGAGCACGGGCATGGATCGGCAGGGAAGTGATGTCTCTGGCGTTGAGTTCAATGCTGCCGCCGTCT
>CAYWMC010000116.1:0-7293 GCA_964459345.1 uncultured Klebsiella sp.
CCACCGGCGATAAGACCGGTACCTTCGGATGCGGGCTGCATGTAAACCTTGGACGCTCCGTGACTGGACTTCACAGGGTACTCAAGAGTATGGCCATCAAGAGACACAGAGATCATGTTGCGACGCGCAGCTTCCATAGCCTTCTGGATAGCCAGAGGCACTTCGCGCGCCTTGCCACGACCGAAGCCAACGCGCCCATTGCCATCGCCCACAGCTGTGAGTGCTGTGAAACTGAAGATGCGACCACCTTTAACGACTTTGGCAACGCGGTTTACCTGGATCAACTTCTCCTGCAAACCTTCCTCGTTGTTCTTTCTTGCGTCTTCTTTAAATGCCATATCTCACTCAACCTTTAGAATTCAAGTCCGCCTTCACGCGCGGCTTCGGCCAATGCCTTTACTCGACCATGGTAGTTATATCCAGCACGGTCAAATGCAACCTTGCTGACACCCGCGGCTTTTGCTCGCTCCGCTATCATGGCGCCAATTTTCGAGGCCGCCACGACATTCCCGGTCACAGTCCCACGCAGGGATTTGTCCAGGGTAGAAGCGCTCGCCAGAACCTCGGCGCCGCTTGGAGAAATAATTTGCGCATAAATGTGACGCGGAGTGCGGAATACGCACAGACGGTTCACGTTCAGCTGACTGATCTTTGCTCTGGTTCTTCGCGCACGTCGGAGTCGCGCCTGCTTCTTTACGTTCATAGTCTCAAGCCTTATTTCTTCTTAGCTTCTTTCCTGTAAACATTCTCATCGAGATAACGAATGCCTTTGCCTTTGTACGGCTCTGGCGGACGAAACTCGCGTATTTTGGCAGCAACCTCGCCCACTAACTGCTTGTCTGCGCCGGAAAGCACGATCTCCGTAGGAGTCGGCGTTTCCGCAGTAACACCTTTTGGCACAACGAAATCGACAGGATGAGAGAACCCTACCGAAATATTCAGCACTTCTCCCTGAGCCTTGGCACGGTAACCAACGCCCTGAAGCTGCAATTTCTTCTGAAAGCCCTGGCTGACACCGGTAACCATATTGCTGATCAGCGCGCGGAAGGTACCGGACAAAGCATCGGCTTGTCTGGTGTTGTTCCTGGCGGATACACGCAGGGTATCACCCTCTCTGGAAATCTCGACTGCACTGTGAAGTGCCATCACAAGACTGCCTTTGCTGCCCTTGACAGAGATCTGCGACTCATTGAAAGTCGCTTCAACCCCTTTGGGCAATTGAACCGGGTTATTCGCTACTCTGGACATATTCGTGCTCTACTTACTTGATAACAGAATGTTCGTTTAGAATACGGTGCAAAGCACTTCGCCGCCGACGCCCGCCGCTCTGGCCTGCTTGTCCGTCATCAGCCCCTTGTGGGTAGAGACGATGGCTATACCAAGACCGCCACGATTCTTCGGCAGATCGTCCTTGCCACGATAAATACGCAGACCTGGCTTGCTCTCGCGCTTGATCTCTTCGATTACCGGGCGACCCTGGTAATACTTCAAGTCCACAGTCAGTACCGGCTTCTTGTCTACTTCCACTACGGAGAAGCTGGCAATATAACCTTCATCCTGCAGAACACGGCAGATAGCCACTTTGCTCTTGGAGGACGGACATACAATCTTCGGCAGCTTCGCCATCTGGGCGTTTCTGAGCCGGGTCAACAAATCTGCAATCGGGTCGGACATACTCATAATTTTCTACTCCGGATTACCAGCTCGCCTTAGTCAGTCCTGGCACATCGCCACGCATCGCCGCTTCACGAAGCTTGTGACGGCACATGCCGAACTTGCGGTACACGCCATGAGGGCGGCCAGTGATTCTGCAACGATTCTGCTGACGAACCGGGCTCGCATCGCGCGGCATCTTCTGCAGCTGGATCTGCGCTGCCCATTTGTCATCATCGCTTGCGTTGATGTCTTTCAAAATCGCCTTGATTGCTGCGCGTTTCACGGCAAACTTCGCTACCGTATCAGCGCGCTTCTTTTCACGAGCGAGAATCGATGTCTTCGCCATCTCAGGACTCCTTGGTATCAGGTTTTGCTATGGTGCCCTTGAACGGGAATCGCAGGGCAGTCAGCAACGCCCGACCTTCATCATCAGTCCGGGCAGTAGTAGTAATCGTAATATCGAGTCCACGCAGCTTGTCGATCTTGTCGTAGTCGATTTCCGGGAAAATGATCTGCTCTGTTACACCCATCGCATAGTTGCCGCGGCCATCGAACGCCTTGGGGCTCAACCCGCGGAAGTCGCGAATTCGTGGAATCGCAACGCCGACGAGTCTCTCAAGGAATTCGTACATGCGCTCACCGCGCAGTGTCACCTTGCAACCAATTGGCCAGCCGGCTCGAATCTTGAAACCTGCAATGGACTTGCGCGCTTTGGTGATCACTACTTTCTGGCCCGCAATCAACGCCAGCTCATTGGCAGCGTTTTCCAGGACCTTCTTGTCACCAATCGCCTCACCAACACCCATGTTCAAGACTACTTTGGTAATCTTGGGGACACGCATCGGATTGTCATACCCGAACTGTTTGGTCAGGGCAGGAATCACTTCTTTTTTGTAAAACTCTTTCAACTGAGCCATTTGGGCAACCTGAATTATTCGTTAATCAATTGCTTTGTTAGTGGACTTGAAAATTCGCGACTTCTTGCCATCTTCTTCAATTCTGAATCCAACTCGATCTGCCTTGCTGGACTCGGGGTTGAAGATCGCGATATTGGAAACAGAAATCGCTGCTTCCTTCTCAATGATCCCACCAGCCTGGCCCGCGTTGGGGTTTGGCTTGGTGTGACGCTTTACAATATTCACGCCTGCGACAACCACTTTGTCATCACCCACGAGACGGGAAACAGTACCACGCTTGCCCTTGTCTTTGCCGGCGATCACAATCACTTCGTCATTGCATTTAATCTTTCGCATTTCCGCGGCCTCAATCTCTGTCTTTGTCCTATAGCACTTCGGGTGCCAGTGAAATAATTCGCATAAACTTTTCTGAACGCAGTTCACGCGTCACCGGCCCGAATACACGAGTGCCAATCGGAGCCTGCTGATTGTTCAAAAGGATAGCGGCATTGTCATCGAACTTGATGAGTGAACCGTCACCACGACGAACACCTTTCTTGGTACGGACAACCAATGCGGTCAGCACCTGCCCTTTCTTGACTTTGCCTCGTGGAATCGCTTCCTTGACGGTCACTTTGATTACATCGCCAATGCGAGCATAACGACGGTGCGAGCCGCCCAGCACCTTGATGCACATCACTCGCTTCGCACCACTATTGTCTGCCACGTCAAGGTATGACTGTACTTGAATCATCGATTCTCTCCGAACCCTTATCTGGTTATCGCATCAGCGATCATGAGTCAGCGGACTCACAAACTTTCATAAAATCTGGCTATTAAACTTCGACGGCTCTTTCGTCGATGGAAACGAGCGCCCAGGTCTTGGTCTTGGAAATGGGTCGCACTTCCTTGATCGTTACTGCATCGCCCTCGTTGCATTCGTTGTTCGCATCATGCGCATGCACTTTGGAGGAACGCGTAATGTACTTGCCGTATACCGGATGCTTCACGCGGCGCTCAATCAGTACAACGATGGATTTGTCCATCTTGTTGCTGACAACTCGTCCAGACACAGTGCGTCCAGTCTTTTCTACTGTAGTTTCACTAAGCGTCATAATCAGGACCCAACTTTCTGTTTTTCGGTAATGATTGTCTTGATTCGGGCAATCTCTTTCTTGACGTTGCCTACAAGATGAGACTGTGCGAGCTGTCCGGTACTCTTTTGCATTCTCAAACTGAACTGATCACGGTACAGAGTATTCAGTTGTGCATTCAGCTCAGCAACGGTCTTTTCACGCATTTCATTTACATTCATCACATCACCGTCCGCTTAACGAAAGTGGTGTCGAACGGCAGCTTTGCCGCCGCCAGCTGGAAGGCTTCCCTGGCCAGCGTCTCATCAACACCTTCAATTTCAAACATGATACGGCCCGGCTGGATCTGCGCTACCCAATACTCAACGCTACCCTTGCCCTTGCCCTGACGCACTTCAAGAGGCTTCTGAGTAATCGGCTTGTCCGGAAACACACGAATCCAGATTTTACCGCCACGCTTTACATGACGCGTCATTGCACGTCGTGCTGATTCGATCTGCCGAGCAGTCAGGCGACCACGGGAAATTGCTTTCAGACCGAAATCACCGAAATCCACGTTGCTACCGCGATGCGAAAGACCGCGGTTGCGACCCTTCATCATCTTGCGAAATTTTGTACGCTTTGGTTGTAACATCGAGCCTACCTCTACTTAGACGTTTTCTGTGCCGCCGGAACAGCTTCGTGAAGATTCAGCACTTCGCCTTTGAAAATCCAGACCTTGACACCAATCAGACCATACGTAGTGCTGGCTTCCGCCGTAGCGTAGTCAATATCAGCACGCAGAGTGTGAAGGGGCACGCGACCTTCGCGGTACCACTCGGAACGCGCGATTTCAGCACCGCCGAGTCGACCACCAACTTGAACCTTGATACCTTCCGCACCCTGACGCATCGCATTCTGCACAACACGCTTCATTGCGCGGCGGAACATTACACGACGCTCCAGCTGCTGAGCGACGCTGTCTGCTACAAGCTGTGCATCGAGATCAGGCTTGCGAATCTCTTCGATGCTGATGTGCACAGGCACACCCATCTTTGCGGCAAGCGTAGCTCGCAGTGTCTCAACATCTTCACCCTTCTTGCCAATGACAATGCCTGGGCGTGCTGTGTGGATGGTGATACGCGCAGTCTGAGCAGGGCGCTCTATGTCAATTCGAGACACAGATGCCGCAGCAAGCTGCTTGCGAAGAAACGCACGCACTTTCAGATCAACCAGCAGGTTCTCGGCATAGTTTCTGCCTTCTGCGTACCAGATTGACGTGTGCTTCTTGACGATACCAAGCCGAATTCCGGTTGGATGTACTTTTTGACCCATCCCAATCTCCTACTTATCGGCTACTTTGACGGTAATGTGGCAAGTGCGTTTGAAGATGCGATCCGCTCTTCCTTTGGCACGTGGACTTATCCGCTTCATTGTTAACCCTTCGTCGACGTAAATTGTTGAAACTTTCAACTCATCCACATCGGCACCTTCATTATGCTCGGCATTTGCAATCGCAGAATCGAGCACTTTCTTGATGAGATCAGCGCCCTTCTTGGGACTGAACGTCAAGAGCTGCAAAGCCTCTTCTACGCCCTTGCCTCGAATCTGATCGGCAACCAGCCTGGCTTTTTGAGCCGAGAGCCGAGCGCCTTTTAATTTAGCTACCACTTCCATCTCAATATCCCCGTCTGCTTAGCGCTTGGCTTTCTTGTCAGCCGCATGGCCGCGGTATGTACGAGTCAGGGCGAACTCACCCAACTTGTGGCCGACCATATCCTCGGAAACAAATACCGGCACATGCTGATGACCGTTGTGTACCGCGATTGTCAGGCCAATCATGTCTGGAGAAATCATTGAGCGACGCGACCAGGTCTTGATAGGACGCTTGTCATTGTTCTCCATCGCCGTCTGCACTTTCTTCATCAAATGAAGGTCTATGAAGGGACCTTTTTTCAGTGAACGTGGCACTTTTATTTCCTCTAGTATTTAGGCCTTATCGGCTTGCATTTCTGCGGCGTACGATCATCTTGGTAGTACGCTTGTTGGTTCTGGTCTTGTATCCCTTGGTTGGAACACCCCATGGAGACACTGGGTGACGACCACCGGACGTACGACCCTCACCACCACCATGCGGGTGATCTACCGGGTTCATTGCCACGCCACGCACTGTTGGCCGGATACCACGCCAGCGCACTGCGCCGGCTTTGCCCAATGAACGCAGACTGTGCTCGGCATTTGAAACCTCGCCAAGAGTCGCTCTGCAATCCGACAGGATCTTGCGCATTTCGCCGCTACGCAGGCGAAGAGTTGCATAATTGCCTTCACGTGCCACCAACTGGGCAGACCCGCCGGCGCTGCGCGCAATCTGCGCACCCTTGCCAGGCTTCATCTCAACACAATGCACTGTGCTACCCAGCGGAATATTGCGCAGCGGCAGGCAGTTGCCCACTTTGATCGGCGCATCATCGCCAGAAACAATCACATCACCTGCTGCAACTTTCGCTGGAGCGATAATGTAGCGACGCTCACCATCGGCATACAGAAGAAGAGCAATTGTCGCAGTGCGATTAGGATCGTATTCCAGTCTCTCAACTTTGGCAGTGATGCCATCTTTGCTGCGACAGAAATCTATAACGCGATACTTCTGCTTGTGGCCACCGCCCGCATGGCGCCGAGTAATTCGGCCAGCATTGTTGCGACCACCTGTCTTGGCTTTGGTAGCCAGGAGCGGGCTGTAGGGCTCGCCTTTATGCAGATCCGGGTTTACAACCTTGACTACAAACCTGCGCCCTGGAGAGGTTGGTTTACATTTAACGACTGGCATGACCTATACCCCTTCTCAGTTCAGCTCGGCAAAGTCAATTTCCTGACCTTGCGCAAGCTGGACGTAAGCTTTTTTCCAGTTTGATTTCTTTCGGATGCTACCGCGCGCAGTGCGCTTGGTCTTACCCTTGACATTCAGAATCTGCAGCCCGGTAACAGAAACCTTGAAAAGCTTTTCAACAGCTTCCTTTACCTCTGTTTTTGTCGCGTCATTGATTACCTTGAAGGCAACCTGATTTCTGGTTTCCGCCATGATTGTGGCTTTTTCAGAAATATGCGGACCGAGAATGATCGAATAAAGTCTTGCCTGGTTCATGACAGCATCTCCTCAACTTTCTTCAATGCAGGCACTGTCATCAGAACCTTGTCGAAGCCAATCAAACTGACCGGATCAAGACCCGCAGCATCAAGCACGTCCACCTTATGGAGGTTACGAGCCGCGAGGAACAGATTCTCTGCAATATCTTCTGCAACGATAAGCACGTTATCGAGCGCGAATTCGTTGAGCTTCGCAACGAGATCTTTCGTCTTGTGAGAAGAAACCACAAATTCGTCAACAATCAGAAGACGACCCTGTCTGATCAATTCGGACAGAATGCAGGCCATGGCACCGCGGTACATTTTCTTGTTCAGCTTCTTGCTGTGATCCTGCGGGCGCGCGGCAAACGTCACGCCACCGGTACGCCAAAGCGGACTGCGGATTGTGCCGGCACGAGCACGACCAGTACCCTTCTGACGCCAAGGCTTGCGACCACCACCACTAACCTCGGAACGGGTTTTCTGTTGAACAGTACCCTGTCTCGCGCCAGCCAGATATGTGGTCACAGTCTGATGCACGAGAG
>CAYWMC010000117.1:0-7285 GCA_964459345.1 uncultured Klebsiella sp.
CTGGGCGTAATCTGCGTCATCATGATGCTGACACTTGGCTCCATTCAGGGTGGTTTGCTGTCGATCATTCCGAATCTGATCCCTGCCTTTCTCAGTTTCGGCCTGATGGGCCTTCTCGGCATTCCACTGGACACCGACACGCTCATGATCGCGCCAGTGATCATCGGCATAGCAGTGGATGACACGATTCATTTCATGACACACTACCGGCTGGCACTGATTCGCACTCGCAGCATGGCACAGGCGCTCAGGAGCACGGTGGAAGACGTCGGCACTGCCGTGATATTTACCACCATGGTGCTGGGCATGGGCTTCGCCATCATGGGCTTCTCGGACTACCTTGGCATTGCCAAGATCGGCATTTTCGGGTCACTGGCGATTTTTGCGGCGCTGCTGTGTGACCTGTTCCTGATCCCCGCCCTGTTGCATGTTTTCAAACCGGATTTCGGCGTCAAGGATGCGCAGCGCTCTTTCGACGTCGATGACATCGCTACGCAGAGGACACCGGCATGATGCCAGCCCAGGACACCCACCGTCGCTTCACTCGCTCACTGGCCGCAAGCCTGGTCGCCCTTGGCCTGATACTTGGCGCACCCCTGGCAGTCGCTCAGGAAAGCCCCCGCGAGATTCTGGAGAAAGTCGAAGATGCGCTGCGCAGCACATCCGATTCGGCCTTCAACCGCATTCAGCTGTCCAGCTGCCAGTTCGGCATTCGCGACAATCAGATTACCTGTGCGGAACGTGCCCGCATCAAGGCACTGGAATCGGTGGGCGTGAACTTCGGTGCGGACAACAAGGACACCAAGTCCGTCGCCATCGTGCTGGAGCCGCCTGCCGAGCGCGGCATCGGCATGCTCAGCATCACCTACGACGACGCCACGCAGGACAACGAGACCTGGCTCTATCTGTCGGCCCTGGGCACCGTGAAGCGCATCGCCAGCGGCAATTCCGACGACGACACCGAGCCCGCCTCGCTGTTTGGTTCGGAGTTCACCACCGAAGATCAGGACACCGGCAAGCTGGACGAATACACGCTGACCATGCTGGAAGAGACCACCGAAGGCGGCCGCGAGGTGTGGAAGATTGAATCCATTCCCAATGAGGAGCGCGCGCGCAAGACCCGCTATGCCCGCATCGTGCAGTACATCGACAAAGAGCGCTACGTGGCACTGCGCGCCGACATGTACGACCAGCACGGCCGCGAGATCAAGCGCCTGCTGGCGTCCCGCGTGGAGCTGGTGAATGAGGTCTGGGTGGCGCGCTCGCTCACGATGATGAATCTGGTCAGCAATCGCCTCTCCAACATGGCGATTCTGGAGATCAACACAGGCATCGATGTGCCGGAGGATTTTCTGACGCAGCGCACGCTGACCGACGTGGCCTTCCGTGAAACCGAACTGCAGAAGTTGCGTGCGCAAATTGACTGAGGCGCTCTGGAAGAAACCCGACACTGTGGGAGCGGGCTTGCCCGCGAAAACAGCCCTGAATGCCACCGTCAGGCATTTGGGTGTGTTCCTGCTCTGCTCCCCCTTCCATCAGGCTGTCGCGCAGGACTTCTCCCTCGACAATCTGAGCTTCGACGGCGCTGGACTTGATGGCGCGAGTGCAGGCGACGCTCTCTTTGCAGAGCCAGCAGGCGCCCGTCCGGACTGGCTGCAGCCCTTCACCTTTCGGCTCAGCCAGCAGGTCATGGCTCAGATCAATCCGCACGAGGTGGCGCTGCCAGGGGGAGTGACACTCGCGCGCAATGCCGCCACCGAGAACAACCGCCTGAGCCTGCTGACACGCTACCAGAATGCCTTTGCCCCCGGCTGGCTGCTGCAGGGCAGTGCGCAGGCCAAGATCTACTGGCCCGGGGACTACGAGTACCGGGCCAACGACGGAAAGACAGACACCGAATTCCGCCTGAACGAGTTGTTCGTGCAACGCAGCGCAGGCACGCAAAGCCTGAAGCTGGGCGCACAGACCGTGGTGTGGGGCGAGAACGTGGGCAACTCGGTGCTCGACGTGATCAACACCAGCGAGTATCGCGACCTGAGCATCATCGACATCGAGGATGCCCGGCTGAATCAGTGGCTGCTGGTGTGGGACAGCTTCGGCACAGACACCCATCTGTCGAGCTTCGTGAATCTGTACCCCGAGTTCAATCCGCCGCCCGTGCGGGGCAGTCCGTTCTTCTTTGAACCCGAGTTCAATCTCACCGACCTGCACCGCGAAAAGCCGCTGTTCGAGGTCGGTTCCAGGATGCGCTGGAGTTTCGCGGGCAGCGATGTCTCCCTCATGGCGGCCTATCTGTACGAGAATCAGTTGCGCTACAGCGCGCCGGCCTCAGGCATGGGTGATGCAGTGGCACAGGCAAATGATTTCCTGTTGCTGGGTTTCAGCGCCAACCGTGCCATCGGAAAATTGCTGCTGAATCTGGATGTCGCGTTCAGCCACGATGTTCTGGGGGATTTCGTGGTCACGTCACTGCCCGGCATCGAACGTGCTGTCGCCGGCAAGGCCGATCTGATCGCAGGAACAGCAGGCTTCGAATACGCCATCAACAATGAGCAGAGCCTGATCGTGGGCGTCTCGGCACAAACCGTGCTGGATCAACGGGTACTTCTGCTGCCCGGGGAGCGTCTGGTGGGAGGAGAGGCCACGGGAAATGCGCTGCTGCGCTATTCGAATTCCATGCGCAATGGCGACGCGGTGCTGGCGCTGACTGTGCAGAGTGCTCTGGATGCCGGCTCAATGCTGGCCAGTGTGGCGCTCAACTACACGCTCAGCAATCACCTGGCACTGTTGACGCAGGTGATCGCCACCCGGGCAGACAAGGACGCGGCAGTGGCCTTTCTGGACGAAGACGTGCGCGCCGGGCTGACACTGACATGGTCGTTCTGAAACGCACGTGTAGATTCCGAATCACTCAATAGCGATTCGGGCCGTCAAACACTTCCCGGTCAAACTCGTTCTCCCAGTTGGCCACGACGGTCGCCACGGCCAGGTCTCCGGTCACGTTCACGCTGGTGCGTGCCATGTCCAGCGGACGGTCGAAAGGAATGATGAAGCCCACGACGATGGCGATCTGCTCCGGAGTCATGCCGATGGCGCCCATCACGGCCGCCATCAGGAAGACGGACGCGCCCGGCACTGCTGCCGTGCCAACTGACACCAGCGTAGTCGCGCCGATCACGATCAGGTAATCACCGAACGTCAGCGGAATGCCGAAGGCCTGCGCGGCGAAAATGGACACAATGCCCACGTACAGCGCCGTGCCGTCCATGTTGATGGTGGCACCCAGCGGAATCACCGTGGTGGCTACCACGGGCCGAATGCCCAGATTGCGTTCCGCCACCGACAGCGTCACCGGCATGGTGGCCGAACTGGACGAGGTGGAGAAACCCACCAGCATCACGTCGCGCGCGCCGCGAAAGAAGTTCATCGGGCTGAGCTTGAGCAGAAATTTCATCATCGAGCCGTATACGATGACGGTATGCAGAATGCAGCCGAGGAACACCGCGATGGCCAGGCGCACCACATCAAGAAGCGCCAGGACTCCCTGCGTGCCCGCCACCCAGGCAATCAGGGCGAACACGCCGAAGGGTGCCACTTCCATCACCCAGCCCGTGATTTTCAGCATGATCTCGGAAGCGGCATCGACCATGTCGGCCACGGGCTTCGCTTTCTCGCCGATCACCAGACCCGCGATACCCACCAGCAGTGCAAAGAAGATCACTGCCAGCACATTGCCCTCGGCCAGGGCCGCAACAGGATTGCGGGGCACGATGCTCATGAGACGTTCCGACAAGGGAATGGCTTCCTGCAAGGTGCCCGGCACGGCCGATGACAGATCGACCCCCACGCCAGGTTGCAGGATGAGGGCCAGAGCAATGCCGATACAGATGGCCAGCAGGGTGGTGATCATGTACAGCGCGAGCGTCTTGACGCCGAGCGATCCGAGCTTCTGCGGGTCGCCCATGGCGATTACACCGGACACCAGGGTAAAGAAGACCAGTGGCACCACCACCATGCCGATCAGGCGCACGAACAGATCGCCTATCCATTTGATGGACACGGCACTCTCACCCAGCAGGCTGCCCACCAGAACACCCGCTACCAGAGCCAGCAGAATGCGTTTCCATAGAGCGATCTCAAACCACGCGCGCACCATATTCTTTACCTCGGAATCATCTTGTTGACCTGCACCGGCGTATCAGGGTTCTGGCTTCCGAGCCTACAGAAAAAGCCATGGCAGTGCCAACTGCTTTCCCGGGAATGTGCGACAATGCGCGCCCGACACTCAGAACGAATCAGGTCCAACGATGGTCGAGTCACAAACGCAGTGGATTGAAGGGCTTGTCGCCAGCAATGTCCACTGGACGGAGAATCTGTTTTCCCTGCGCATAGAGGCTGATGTGGCGCCTTTTACAGCAGGTCAGTACACCTCGCTGGCACTGGACGTAGAGGGCGTGCGCGTCGCGCAACCCTACTCCATTCTGAGCGCACCGGATGCCTCACCCCTGGAGTTCTTTTTCTACACCCAGCTGGATGGTCAGTTGTCAGCGCAATTGGCGCGCCTGCACCCCGGCGACCGTGTATGGGTGCAGCAGACGCCAGAGGGCCGCTTCACCCTGGACCAGGTGCCACCGGGGCGCGACCTGTGGCTGCTGGCTACCGGCACGGGCGTGTCGCCCTTCCTGTCGCTCCTGCGTACGCCGGAGCCCTGGCAGCGTTTCGAGCACATCGTGCTGGTCTATGCCGTGCGGCACTGGAGCGATGTCGCCTACGAAGAGGTGCTGAAAGAGCTGCAGACGCAATACGGGGAGCGCTTCACCTTCGTTCCGTTCGTCAGTCGCGAGAAGGTTGAGAACACCGTGCATGGCCACATCCCGGCGAGCATCAGCAACGGCACGCTGGAGCGTGTCGCTGCCCGGGGCATGTCCACGCACAATTCCCGCTTCATGCTCTGTGGCAATCCCGGCATGGTGCAGGACGCGCTGAACGCGCTGGAGCAGCGGGGATTCACACGCAGCCAGGAAGGCAAAACAGGGCACATCACGCTGGAAGCCTACTGGTAGCATCCTGCGCGCTGCAAAACGAAAGGGCCGGCACATTACTGTGTCGGCCCTTTTTTCATGCCGGGCGGCGCACCGCCCGACGCATTTCAGAACATCAGGCCCCTGGCGTCCACTCAATGGATGCCCAGAACTGGCGGCCCCACGGTGTAGACAGACGGGTCTCGAAGCCACCCTGCATCGGCATGCGCTGCGGGCGCTGGTCGAACAGGTTGGAGATGCCCAGGCTCAGGTTGAACTCGCTGTCGAAGTACTGATCCAGCACGATCGAGTAGCGGGCATCTACGCGCATTTCACCACGGATGGTACGCGGAGCGACCCAGCCGTCGTTGTAGGCATCCACGGTCACGTCGTCATACTTCACGGTGTGCCAGTAGTTGGCAGACAGTGAGGCCGACTGATTGTCCATGAACCAGTTCAGACGGATGTTGCTCTTGAACTTCGGCATCGGCGGAACGATACCAGTGCCGGCGTTCTGCAGGCCCACGGCTTCCTTGCGGCCACCAAACAGATCCTGGTAATCGTAGGACTTGTAGTAGGTGGTCTGCGCCGTGGTGGAGAACGAGCCCCAGTTGTCAGTCTGGAAGTCGTAAGTCGCCGTCACGTCGAACAGGTCGATCCACACAGAGCTGATGTTCTGCGCCTGTGTGAACACTGCGTTGACCGACTGATCCTGGCGACGGTCCACGGAAGCGCCGGAACGGGAGGCATAGTCAGCCAGCCAGGCGTTGGCAGCCGTCCGTGTTGCAGACCCCACAGCGGAGTCATAATTGGCAATGCCAGTCTGCCCGAGGAACTGCTGGAACTGGAATGTCACTGTGTCTTGGGTCGTCAACGTACGGATACGGTCGGTGTACTCGATCTCCTGATAATCCAGAGAGATCTCGAACCCTTCCAGCGCACCACTGGCCTGCCATGTCAGACCAAGGTTCTTGATCTCTGACGTCTCCGGTGCCAGGTTCGGGTTGCCCGCGGAACAGGTCGTTGCACCAATCAACAGATTGTTGGTAAACGGATCGCGTCCGCTGAACACTTCGCCGCAGTTCTCGTCGCGTACATACGGTCGCGCCTGCACAGGACTTGGCGCCAGGAAGCTCTCGCCCCAGGAAGCGCGGAATGCCAGACCTTCCAGCGCCTCCCAGCGCACGGCTACTTTCGGTGTTGTTGCTTCCAGACCGAAGTCCTTGAACTGCTCGTGACGCACAGCAGCCTGCACAGCCAGAGTCTCCAGAATCGGGAACTCGATCTCCATGAATGCAGCACGGACTTCCGAGAAGTAATGGTCGTCTGTCGGCAGTGGAGCGCCTACCACTGTGTTGTAGTCCCAGCCCGCCGCGTCCATGGGATTGGCGAAACGGTCATCCACAACGTCACGCCACTGGTAGCCAGCCGCCATGGCCACAGCACCCGCCGGCACGTCGAACAGTTCGCCGGTCAAGACCGTCTCGAAGATGTCCAGCTCTTCCCGCTGGGTGAGGCGATTCTTGTCGACTTCGAACATCCATTCCGTAATGGCCTTGGAGTTGCTTGTCACCCCTTCGCGATACAAGGGGGAACGGGGGTCAGCCGAGCCGAAGGGGTTCCAGTATTCATTGCCGTTGGGCCCGCCCATACCCGCCAGGCCCAACTGCAGCTTGCCCAGGTGAGTGGTATAGGAATCGCTCATCGAGCGTCCTTCCTGCGCAGAGTAGTACGTGTAACCTGTCCAGGTGTCCGTCAGATCGAACTCGGCCGCAAACTTCACCCTGTTGATCTGGGTATGCGTCTCAAAGGCACGCGAGCCACCGGAATCCTCGATGTAGCTGGGGCGATGGGTATAGGACTCGGTGATCGGACGCCAGTTCCAGGGCACCACATCAAAGCCGTAGGGGTTTGCAGGGTGGTTGGCGCGCACATACAGCACGTTCTGGTTGTTGCCGGTGACCGCGGTGGTGGACGTGGTCCGACCGTTGGAGATGCGGTAGGAATTGTTCAGCGTGACGTTCAGACGCAGCCAGTCCGCTGGCTCGTAGCTCAAGGAGTTGTAGAGGTTGTAGACCTCTTCTTCCACGGAATACTGGAACTGCTTGGTGTAATCAAACAGGCAGTTGCCTGTCAGCGCACCGGCGGCAGTTCGCTGTGGCACCCCGGATGGCGTGCTGTATTTGCCCTGCCCGTGACCAGGATAGCCATCATTGAACGTACCGCAAGACGGGTCGATCAGAAGACGGTTGCTCGCTGCGGTT
>CAYWMC010000118.1:0-7283 GCA_964459345.1 uncultured Klebsiella sp.
GGTTTGACTCGCGCGAAACGGTTTTTCTCCCAGCTCATGGAAAAAAGCCTGCATCTTCGGCAGGCTCAGTCCCAGCAAGTTGATTTTCGTTTCGCGTGTCGTCATTGCGGACTCTGGAATACGAAAGGCGCTCGCGGTCAAACGCGGGCGCAGATGTCGGTGGCGCTGAAGAAATAAGCGATCTCGCGCGCAGCAGAAGCGGCGGAATCGGAACCGTGTACTGCATTGGCATCAATCGATACTGCGAAGTCAGCGCGGATGGTGCCCGGTGCTGCCTGTGCAGGGTTGGTGGCGCCCATCAGTTCACGGTGCAGTGCCACGGCATTCTCGCCTTCCAGCACTTGCACGATCACAGGACCGGAGGTCATGAAGGCAATCAGGTCAGGGAAGAATCCGCGTTCTTTGTGCTCTGCGTAAAAACCGCCGGCTGTCTCGTTGGTCAGTTGCTGCATCTTGGCGGCGACAATGCGCAGCCCAGCCTTTTCAAAGCGGGAATAAATCTCGCCGATGACATTCTTGGCAACTGCGTCGGGCTTGATGATGGACAAGGTACGTTCAATAGACATTCGGTTTAACTCCAAAACGGTTACAAGTTCAGAAAGGCGCGCATTATACGTGTATATACGCCTGATTTACACGGCTTTTTCCGCAGTCATCGCGCGCTGTTCCGGCGCAAGCAGAACGATGATTCAGGCCAGCGCCTGACTGCGCAGACGCGTCACGGCCACCTGCAGACTGGCGATGGCGGTATCGATGTCAGCCGCTGTCGAGAATCGACCGAAAGAGATGCGCAGTGCACTCTGCGCCAGGGCATCCGACAGACCAATGCCCCGCAGCACATAGGAAGGCTCCATGGTCGCCGACGTGCACGCAGACCCGGACGACACTGCCAGATCCCGCAGCGACAGCAACAGCGATTCGCCATCCACGCCCTCGAAGGCGAGATTGACGATGCCTGGCACGTGCTGCTCGGGATGTCCGTTCAAATGCACGCCCGGCAGATTGGCGAGTCCCTGCAGCAGACGTGCACGCAATTCGCGAAGCCGGGCAGACTCAACATCCAGAGCCTGGGCAGCGAGCCTGAACGCTTCTCCCATGCCCACAGCCTGGTGTGTGGCCAGGGTGCCGGAACGCATGCCGCGCTCGTGGCCACCGCCGTGCATCTGCGCCTCGATACGCACCTGGGGCGAGCGCCGCACAAACAGTGCTCCGATCCCTTTCGGCCCGTACACCTTGTGCGCAGAAAATGACATCAGATCCACAGCCATGGCTCCGAGGTCTATGGGCAGCTTGCCTGCACTCTGCGCCGCGTCCACATGCAGCAGAACACCCCGTTCCCGGGTCACGCTGCCAATGGCCGCGATGTCATTGACCACGCCAAGTTCGTTGTTCACCTGCATAAGCGAGACCAGCACCGTGTCGTCGCGCAGCGCGTCGCGCACCTGAGCGGCCGAGACGACGCCTGTGCGATCGGGGCGCAGCCGGGTAATCTCGAAGCCTTCCCGCTCCAGCTGCTGCACGCTGTCCAGTACTGCCTTGTGTTCGATGCACGAGGTAATGATGTGGCGCCCGCGCTCCCGGCTGGCATGGGCAGCCCCCTTGATGGCCAGGTTGTTGGACTCTGTCGCGCCGGACGTCCAGACGATCTCCCGCGGGTCACATCGCACCAGGTCGGCCACGTTGCGACGCGCCATCTCCACCGCCTCCTCAGCCTTCCAGCCGATCAGATGCGAGCGGGACGCCGGATTGCCGAAATTGCCCTCAAGCGTGAGGCACTCCCCCATCGCATGGGCAACGCGCGGATCAACCGGCGTGGTGGCGGCGTAATCGAGATAGACAGGCATGTGCATGGAAAGTCCTACTGAAGAAACGTTGCCGCGATGCGGGCACCGTCCAGCTCCGGTTGCGACAGCACATCCTGCCGCAGATCCTGCTGTTCAGAAATGCGCTTGATCTCGCTTCTGGCAATCAGGTCGGCAAGGCTGATGCTGCCGAGGAAATCGTGAATCTGTTCGCTGAGGTCCTGCCACAGATGATGGGTCAGACAGGTCTCGCCCTGCTGGCAATTGCCCTTGCCGTGGCACTTCGTGGCGTCCACTGACTCATTCACGGCATCGATGATCTGCGCAATGCGAATGGCCTGCGGCTTGCGGCCAAGTCTGTAGCCCCCGCCCGGACCACGAATGCTGCACACCAGCTCGCTGCGGCGCAATTTCGCAAACAACTGTTCCAGATAGGAAAGGGAAATGCCCTGGCGCTGGGAAATATCTGCCAGATTGACGGGGCCTTGATCGGCATGAAGCGCCAGATCGAGCAACGCTGTTACCGCATATCTGCCTTTGGTCGTCAAGCGCATAGGACTGTCTCGGTCATTGTCCACAGGGACGTGGCATTGCCCTGCCTGGCTGGCAGGGCGTCGAAAGTATCTGATACCCAAGTGTTTCAGTCAACTTTTAGCAGCGCCGGCGGTTTACTCGCAAAGAGGAGCGGTTTACCCTTGCCGCCCCGGCCGCTCAAGGCTCTCGCGGATTTTCACCCATGCTTGCTGACCTGCACGCCCACACCTGGTACTCCGACGGCAGCCTGGCCCCTGAGGTGCTGCTTGCCCGTGCGGCAGCCAATCAGCTCACGCACCTGGCCATCACTGACCACGACACCACGGCGGCACTGGACACCATCTCTGCGGACTGGATCGCTCCTGGTCTGACCTTGATTCCAGGTGTCGAGATCTCCAGCCTGTGGGACCGCCAGGAGATTCACATAGTGGGCATCGGCATCGACCGTCAGGACACTACGCTGCAGACCTTGCTGCTCGGGCAGCAGGCACTGCGCCGGGAACGGGCTGCCGAAATGGACATGCGCCTGCAGAAGGCAGGCATTACAGGCCTGCAAGCCTATCTCTCCAGCCTGCCCTGCACCGCAGTGGGCCGCAATCATGTGGCACAGTTTCTGATCGACAAGGGCGTGGCGCGCAGCAAGGAGCACGCCTTCAAGAATTTCCTGGGCGACCGGGGCCGATACGGCGCTGCGGCGAAGTGGTGCAGCATAGAGGCAGCCGTCGCCGCGATCAGGGCTGCCGGAGGCATCGCCATCCTGGCCCATCCCAATCGCTACAAGATCAGCAATCCGGCACTGCGTCGTCTGGTCAGTGAGTTCAAGGCAGCGGGGGGACAGGGGATAGAAGTCAGCTATTCGAATCTCGATGCAGACAGGATGGACCACCTGGCATCGCTATGCCTGAGCAATGAGCTGTGGGCGTCCACGGGATCGGACTTTCACACGCCGACGAATCACTGGATGGATCTGGGGAAGTTTCGCTACCTGCCGGCACGCTGTGCCGACAGGGCGATCTGGCTGCATCCCGAATGGCCGGGACGCGGAAGTGCAATGACAGTGCCTGAACTCAGCGACGCTTGAGCGACGCAACCAGACCCTTGAACAGGTCCATCAGGGTTTCATGTTTGAAGTCGGTGAATTCACCGGCATCCATGAACATGCCGTGCTCTTCACAGGCTTCGTATTCGAGGTGTGGCTGACGCTTGTCAGTAAGCTTGACCATGGCCTTGGCACAACGGGGGCACTGAATGTCGCGCACGCGGTTGTAAGTCTTGCCAATGCTTGGGTCGCCGCTATCAAGAAAATCGGACATCCAGGACTTCTTCAGCTGCTCGGCTTCGCCGTTGTCGAACCACAGGCCCTTGCAGCTGCTGCACTGGTCGATGACGATTGTGCCCAGCAGAACTTCCACTTTGATTTCATTCATGTGCGCATTGCATTTCGGACAGTCCATCTTTATCTCCTTCCACCACTGCTTTCTATGTTGTTATCGGGACCAAAGTTGCCGCAGTTTATGCGATAACCGTGCGCTATACCAATAGCGGATTGATTCAGTCACGGTTCACGTCTGCTCCCCTACTCTCTGGCCATATGTGTTCATGACACCGCAAAGAGGGAGACCCCGCCATGACCTATGTCAGACAATCCATACTGGCCCTGTTTTTGTGTATTCCCGTAACGCTGCAAGCTGCCAGCGGGAGCACCGGCTCGGACAATTTCAGCACGGGCTGCGCCACTGTAGAATTCATGGCCAAGATGCTGGCCGTCAATCTGCTGCTGCCCGCCAGCCACGATGACATGGCTCAGCTTGAGTCCATGCAGTCAGCACTGCTGGAGCTCAATCGCCTGGTGTGCCAGTCCGTGATTCTCACAGACAACACCCGTTACGAGTCGCGCTACGGCAATGGTCGGCGCATATCCAGCGACCTCTACAACGCAGCCTGGTACTTCCCGAACGGCCAGCTGTTCATGGCCGGAGCGGGACGCGATGTGACCGTGTTCTATCCGAATGGACGCCCCATGAGCTATCACTGGACCCACGGCGGAGAACCCCTGTTCTGGGCGGGTGGCGGACTGGCCACATCCCGCCTGCGGGTACAGGACGAGACCTGGTTCTATCCGGGCGGGCAGATCATCACGTATGAGGCTGGCATTCGCGGCGGACGCTGGTTCTACCCGTTCGCTCGCCTGGATGGCCGCGTGGGCCAGGAAGTCATTTCCAGCAACTGGGGGGCGGATGAGGAGTCCTTCAACTACCTGAACTTCGACGCGGCGGGCCGGCCATTCATGACGCGGGAACGCATTCGACGCAAGTTGTCTCTGAGCGACGACGACCTGCTGGACGTGGCGGCTGTTCTGTTGCTCGTGACACGCCTCTATCAGGCCGAAGACGATGCCCGGCAGTTCGTGCCGGCCGATGCCAATATCACAGGCGCTCCGTGGTAAGGCGCACTCAGAAGCTGTAGACCCGCGCAGTGCTCTGCAGTTGCTGTACCGTGATCTCGCGCTGCAGACAGCGCAGGGCATCCGACTGGCGCAGAACGATGATGCGATCCTCCCGCCGCGCCGACGTGTCGTCGCCCAGCCCCTTCATGACCACTGTCACAAACTCCTCCGGCGGCAACTCGCGCAAACCGCCGGAATAATCGCAGACCAGGCGGACCAGTGTGGCTTCAAAGTCCGCGAGCTCCTGCTGCCATTGCTGCTCCCTGCGCAGGCGCGCCTGGGACGCCTGCTCCTGCAGACTCTGCGCCTGTGCCAGCGCGGCTGCCTGCAGGGGCTCCAGTGCAGTAGCCAGTGCCTGCACAGAGGCGCGCATCTCCTGCAGGCGGGCCTCCACTGCCGGCATTGCCTGCGTGCTGAGCTCTGTGCGCAGATTCTGGACTGCCGCTGCCAGCTCAGCCACGCGACTGCCCTGCACCGTGATTTCTTCCAGTACGGCATTCAGCCCGGCATCGTCCAGCTGGGACATGGCGTGCAGCGAGCGCGCGGCATCTGCGGAGCGCTGCAGCGCCGCCGTGATCTCGGCGCTTGCGTCAATCCGGGCCAGTTCATCCAGCAATTCGCGCGCCGGCCCCTGGGCAAGATCCACGCGCATGGACATCGCAATGGATTCTCGCAGTGTCGTCAGATCGGGCCGCGGCACTGCGCCGGAGGCATCCTGATTCAGGGATGAAAACTGACTGGAGAGTCTCTCCAGCGCGGCGCCCAGTGAATATTCCGTGAAGCTGTTGCGACTGCCGGCCAGGGGACTCATGACTTCCAGCACCACGCCCTGCTGCGCCAGGTACATGCCGCGCACCGAGCCGCTCAGCGGACTGAAGATTCCGGCACGCACATTCAGCCCCAGACCTTCCTGCAGGACGCCGGCGTAGAGAGCGACACTGCTCTGCAAGGCCTCGATATCGACGTCTGCTGCCTGTGCCCGCAAGGGCATTGGGAAGACGGCAGCCATGCCTGCGCACAACAGGAGACTCACTGCGCCACGACGCATCAAGGCTGACCTCCCTGCACCAGGCTGGCGAGCTGTTCAACGGAACGAATGGTCGCGTAATCACTGTCTGCCAGTTGCTGATAGCTGGTGCGCAGCAACTGCAGATCCTGCTGCCGCTGCGATTCAAAATAGGCGATGACCTGTTCGAGACCGCGAGCGGTGCTGTCGCCGAACTGTTCGACAACACTGTCAATCACGGCCTCCATCAGGCGGGCGTTGTCGGCACTCTGCTGTTCGGCAAGGGCCTGGGTGAGTGTCTGCAGAGCCAGCTGCTGCTGTGCCTCGAACGCAGCAAGCCGGGCTTCGACATCTTCCATGCCCAGCGCAGGCGCAGCGCCAAAGTGAATTGCCATTCCTTGCGTCGATGTGCTGACCTGCACGTTCGTCATGACTGCAAGAGCCAGCACAAAAGACATCGCCAGCGGCGCCCATTGCCACCACTGCCAGCGCGCTGCGCGTTGCGGCGTCTCTGACACGGGGGCCCGTGGACGCGACCACTCTGGCACGGGCTGTTCACGCCAGCGCTGCAGGTGTGCAGTGGCGGCACGGGCCGCAGTCAATGCCTGCTGGCATTCGGGGCACTGCTGGAGATGCGCATCATGTGCGGCGCGGCGCAGTGCTGGAAGTGTATCGTCGAAGGACTCTGCCACAAGGGTGGCGGTGTGTTCACATGGCATGATCCTGCTCCATCAGCGCCTTGAGCTTTCGCAGCGCAGTATAAAATCGTGTCTTGGCCGTGTTCGCGGAAATATCCTGCAACTCGGCGATCTCTTCAAAAGTGTGAGACTGGAACACTTTCAACTCCACAATCAGCCGCTGCTCCAGCGGCAGTATGCCAAGCTGCGCGATGATCTGCGCATTGCGCAGCGCTTCATCCAGCATGGCAAGCGGGTCCTTGTCCGCTGTGTCGGTATTGCGCAGCACCTGTGCTTCCAGCAGATCGCCACCGTCCTCCAGCGCGCTGTCCAGCGAACTGCACAAAGGCCGGCGCCGGTTCATGTCGATGGCCTTGTTGTGGGCGATTCTGAACAACCAGGTCGTGAACTGTGAATCGCCACGAAAACGGTGCAGATTGCGATAGACGCCCAGAAACACATCCTGCATGAGATCCAGCGCATCGGTTGGATTTCCGGTGAGGCGCAGGCTGAAGTTGTACACCTGGCTCTCGTAGCGCCTGACAAGATTGTCCCAGGCCCGCGCGGAACCCTCGAGGGCTGCACGGATCAAGGCGTCGTCCTGATCTGCAAGACTCATACAGCGAAACCCCGGGGACACGGAGGAAAGGGACCCAAGGATAATGTGTTTACGCGAATAGTCGCAACCAACGGGGGGATAGTTTGGGTGGGGGTTCGAAATAACGGTGCTGGACTTCGCAGCTCGCACTGCGGGTTGGTGCGGACCGGGCCGAACACGCCGGGAACCCCTCCCAGGGGGCTTGGCTTCGGCATCCAAG
>CAYWMC010000119.1:0-7273 GCA_964459345.1 uncultured Klebsiella sp.
AGAAATTGCGTGGAATACAGCACGAACAGGCTGCCCAGTGGCACCGCCGTCCACGCCATCTCCAGCAGTGGACGCCATTGCCGGTGAATGATGGCCATGCCGGCCAGCATCAGGCTGACTGCCATGAAGCTGTGCAGGTGGAAGAAGGCCAGGCCACCCCACAGCAGGCCAGTGAGCAGCAGCACGGCGCGAGGTGTCGGCGCGGAATCGCGCATGGCGCGTGTCAGCACGGTGAGGATCAGCAGGCCGGCAGGGATGGCGAACATCATGCCGCGCTGCGTGACGAACAGGCTCAGGAAGAAATTCTTCCAGGCCAGGGGCGCCTGATAGTCCTGCCACTGCCCGCTGGCAAGGATTTCCCAGCCCGACCAGCCGCCATTGAGAAAGAAGCCCGCGATGCCAAGCCAGCCGGCCCAGTGGCGCAGGGCGGCGATGCTGGCCAGCAGCAGGAACAGGCCCACGAGGAACAAATGGGCTTCGAGCGGCACGCCGAGGGCTTCCCACAGGCCGTTGTACAGATCGAGTGCATAGGGATAGTAGAGTGCTTCTGAAGCAAACTCTGGATTCACCGGCGGGAATGAGGCGCCCGCGGCGAACATGCGGATGTAATTGATGTGCAGGGGCAGATCGCCCAGATTGTTCAACGCCAGCGTGCGGAAGGTGTTGTCGGCGTAATAGAACAGCCAGACAAAATGCCGCAGGCCGACGTAAAGCACGAACAGGAACAGCAGCCACTCCAGCACGCGCAGCTGCCGCAGCGGCAGCGTGAAGGCCAGGGGCGCAAACTGTCGGCCAGTGAACAGCGCCGCGGGAATGGCCCCCAGCAGGCAGACCAGCGCGGCAGGCGCGGAAAGGCCGCCGTAGAGCAGGCCGACGAGCAGCGCGAACAGCGTACTGAACAACATGTGGAACAGGCCGAAGACGATCATGGGGTGGCCTGCGGCGCGATCAGTTCCGTGTCACCGGTGTCCATCGCGATGAAGGTGTCCAGCTTGTAGTAAGCCCAGCCCGTATCCGCCGCGTCGCGAATCTTCAGCGGCTGGCGGTAATAGAACTCCTGCAGGGCCGCCTCGATCTGCGCCTGCCCTTTGGCGTCGGAGATGATCACATCGGCCGTGATGTTGTTCGCCGACTCCGCCGTGCCATAGCTCAGGCCCGGAAAGCGGCCCAGCAGCCAGGGCAGGGGCCAGGGGTCTGGTGTCATCACCAGCACGGACATATTGCGGCGGGCGGGAAACACCTCGATCAGGCTGTGCATATTGTCCATCAGCCGGTTCACATCGGGCGCGGTCTGCACATACACATAGGGTTCGCTGAAATCGGCATAGTCGCGAAAGTTCAGCCGCAGGCTGGAGTACAGCGACGCCGCCAGCAGCACGCAGCCCAGCGCAACCGGCGCCAGCCGCCAGGGGGCCCTGAGGCGTGCCAGGGCCAGTTCCATGAGGAATCCGAAGGCGAAACTCAGCGGCATCAGCATGCCGATGATCAGCCATGGCGTCTTGTAGGGAATCAGCGAATAGGCCAGCACCAGGCCGAAGCCGGTGGCGCCAAGGCGCCAGGCCCAGCGCGATTCGTGCACCAGCAGCGCGGGAAGGGCAATCAGGGTGGCCAGCAGCGGCCACTCGTAGCGGGCCAGCAGCTGCAGCCAGTAGAGGAAAGGTTTCTCGTGGCCGCTGCCCTCGCCCGTGCCGGTGGCCAGCCAGGGCGCAAAGGCCATGACCATGTCGCGCACGCCGGCCGGGTTGGCCAGGAAACCGCTGAACACCAGAAGCACCGCCAGCACGGCAATCGCCACGCAGCTCAGCACGAACCCCCGTGGCACCGGCTCGCGCGGCAGGGGCGCCGGTAGCTTGCGCCCCGGCAGGAAGCGGTTCAGCACGTGCACCAGCGCCACCGCAATGAACCAGGTGCCCAGAAAGATGAAGAAGGTTTCCTTGGTGGCGATGCTGCCGGCCACACCGATCACCATGCACACCACTGCTGTGCGGCCACCCTCCATATGCCAGCGGATATACCCGTACAGGAACAGCACCTGACAGAACACGAACAGGGATTCATGAATCGCGTAGCGTCCGTAGAACACCATGGCGGGGCTGATCGCCAGCACCAGTCCCGCCCAGATGGCGGCGCGTCCGAACCAGCGGCCGTGCAGCAGCACCACGGCGACGATGCCGGTGGAGAACAGCACCGCCACCAGGCGCAGTGTCAGCAGGCCGCGGCCCATCAGCAGTTCAGCCAGCATCAGCAGATAGAAATACAGGGGGCCGTGGTAATTGGTGGGGTCGTACCGATAGAATCCCTGTCGCCACATTTGATCCAGAAACCAACCGTTGATACCTTCGTCGAAGTGCGGCGGCTTGATCTCGAGAAGAACCGTGCGCAACAGCAGCGCCACCAGCAATACACACGCGCCCTGCCACCACAGGGCGGGGATTCTGGTGAACACATTCAGTGGGCCGGACGAACCGGCGCGGGTCAGTAAATTCATGACGGCGATCTTAGACAGAAACACGGGCGACGGCAAAGCGCTGTCTGCAGCGGCGACTCCGGCGCTGTCGATCGTGATCCCGGCCTGGAACGAAGCGCGCCGCGTGCCACAGTCGCTGCAGCAGATCCGCGACTTCCTCGACACTCATCCTCTGGTGGCCGAAGTGCTGCTGATGGTGGAGCGCTCCCAGGATGACACGCTGGCCCGCGCCGCCGCTGTGGTGGCGGGAGACCCGCGCTTTCACGTCATCGACAACCTGGTGCATCGCGGCAAGGGCTATGCGGTGCGCAGTGGCGTGCTGCAGGCCCGGGGTGACATCGTGCTGTTCATGGATGCCGACCTCTCCACGCCGCTGGAGGAAGTGCTGGCCTTCCTCGCGCATTTTCAACAAGCCCCGGACACCGACGTGCTGATCGGCAGCCGCGCCCTGGCACAGAGCCGGGTGGAGAAGCCGCAGAGTGCCCTGCGGCGCAATATGGGACGCATCTTCAATGCCCTGGTGCAGGCACTGAGCGTGCCGGGCATCAGTGATACGCAGTGTGGCTTCAAGGCGTTCCGCCGCCCTGCTGCCCGGGCCATTTTCCAACGCCAGACCCTGGATGGCTTCGCCTTCGATGTGGAAGTGCTGATGCTGGCCAGAGCGCTGGGCATGCGGGTGGATGTGCGGCCGGTGCGCTGGTGCAATTCGCCGGACAGCAGCGTGCACATCGTGCGCGATTCCTGGCGCATGTTCCGCGATCTGCTGCGGGTGCGGGCGCGGGTGCGCCGCACGCTGCGCCGCAAGCCGGCGGGCACGGACCTGTAGCAGCGGTCCCTGCTGTGGGAGAGGTCCCTGGTGTGGGAGCAGACCCTGCTGTGGGAGCAGACCCTGCTGTGGGAGCAGACCCTGCAGTGGGAGCAGACCCTGCTGTGGGAGCGGGCCCTGCCCGCGAACATTCCTGAATCGGACACTCACTCGTCAGTGGAACGCACGATCACCCCCGGCCGCGCCGTGGTCATGGTGCCGTCCAGCAGCACCGCTTCCCCTGCCACGAACACATGGGCCGCGCCTTGCGCGTACTGGTGCGGTTCTTCAAACGTGGACAAGTCCCGCACCGCCGCCAGTTCCAGCACCGCGATGTCTGCCATGGCGCCCACCTGCAGCCGGCCCCGATCCTCCAGCCCAAGCCGATCCGCCGGCAACTGCGTCATCTTGTGGATAGCCGTGTGCACCGGCACCACGCCCTCGTCGCGGACATAGTGCCCCAGAAAGCGTGCGAAGGTGCCGTAGCTGCGTGGGTGCGGCACGCGCTCGGTGGGAGCCTCCACGCCGCCGTCCGACGCGATCATGGTGCGCGGGTGACGCATGATGTTGCGCACATCGTCCTCGTGAATGGCATGGAACACCGCGTCGCAATTGCCCGCCGCCACTAGTTCCATGAGCAGGTCCGCGGCATTGTCCTTGCTGACCGGCCGTTCCTGAAGGCGCAGCACTTCACTCAGATTCAGCCCGTTGATCGTGTTGTCGTGAGGGCAGTTCGAAAGGCCGACATTGGCCGGGTCATTGCCGCCACGGTCCACTTCGATGTTGTAGACGATGTCCGCCTTCAGGCGCGCGCGCTGGGCAGAATCCTCCATGCGCGCAAGAAGGGCGTCCCGACCCCCGTCCAGACTCCAGCCGGGAAACAGGATGGTCAGGCTGGTGGCCGACGCGGTGTAGGGATACTGGTCGATGGACACATCCACGCCCCGGGCGATGGCTTCGTCCACCATGCGCAGGGTCTCGACCGACTTGCCCCACATGGGTGCTCCCACCACCTTGTGATGGGTGATCTGCGTGGGCAGCCCGCCTTCTTCGCCAATGCGGATGGTCTCGGCCACGCTCTCCAGCAGCTGCAGGCCTTCTTCACGCATGTGGCTGATGTAGATGCCATCGTGTTCGCCGGCCACCTGTGCCAGGGCGATCACTTCTTCCGTAGGCGCAAAGCGTCCCGGCGCGTAGATCAGGCCCGACGACAGGCCGAAGGCGCCGGCCTCCATGGCCAGTCGCACCTGTTCGCGCATGCGTTCCAGTTCTTCCTCGGTCGCCGGGCGATCCTGCTCACCCACCACCAGCGCACGGATGGAGCCGTGGCCCACCATGGTCGCGTAGTGGATCGCGATGTCCGCCGCCTCCAGTGCCGTGAAGCTGCTCTCGATGGGCAGCGGCGAGTCGCCATCCTGGCCGCCCACCACCAGGGTGACGCCCTGGCGCACCAGGTTCTCGGCGTCGGGCCAGCGGTACAGGCCGTCACTCAGATCAGAGCCAACGGCGTGGCTGTGGATGTCGATGAAGCCCGGCATCACCGCCAGGCCGCTGACGTCCCGCACCAGCGTGGCCGGGTGGGCGCTGAGGTCGCCGCCCAGCGCGACGATGCGATTGCCCCGCAGGCCAATGTCGCCCGTCACGGGCAAGGCATCGTCGCCGTTGTAGAGAGTGCCGCCGGTCAGCAGGACATCAAAGGGTTCGGGAGGCGGTGCCTCTGATGTGTCTGGTGTCGCGGTGTCGTTGGAACAGGCAGTCAGGGCTGCCAGCGCAAGGGCCAGCAGCGTTGAACGGCGGCGCGGGAAAGTAGGCAAGGCGGGCACTCCTGAAGGACGGGTTCGAGCCAATAGTGCCCGATATCCCAGTGAGCTGCCATAGTCAGGAGCCAGAGGCGCCGCCGGCAGCGGGCGCGTTCCTGCTCATCGCCCGCAGGCTCAGCAGTCCGAACACCAGAATCGCGGCGTCCCGCAGGCGCATCAGAGCGATCAGGCCCAGTGCATCGCCTGCACTCAGGTTCAGCAACGAGAACGTCCACAGCACCGCTGCTTCGATAGTGCCAATGCCGCCCGGCAGAGGCAGCAGCATGGCCAGGCGGATGCCGACGAACAGCAGCACGAAGTCCCCGGTTCCAACCGACACGTTCAAGAACCACAGCAGTGCCCGCAGCTCGCCCAGAATGAACACCCAGCCCAGCACAGACAAAAGCAGACCCAGGAGCAGAGTGGGGCGCTCCTGTCGCACCACACGCTGCAGGTCCTCCCGCAGAGCCTGCCAGTGATTGCCCACCCGGCTGCCAAATTCCTGCAGGCGCGGATGCTGCTCCCAGCGTGCGGCAAGACGGCCGAGTCGCGCCACAATCCATGCAGGCTGACGCAGCACCAGGACGCCGATCACAGGCAGAGCCAGCACCAGCAGGCCGAGCAGCAGCAGGGTGTTGCGCCAGTCCTGCGCCGGCACCAGTTGCGTGAGCAGCAACAGGCTCACGCCGCCCAGCAGCACTGCGAAGTTCACCCACAGTTCGAAGAAGCGGTCCAGACTCAGCGCCAGCACGGCGCGGTGCACGGGCACGGCGTGCTGCCTGCACAGCCAGTAGATCTGCAGTGGCTCGCCGCCGAACTGCGGCCCCGGGGTAAGGAAGCTCACCGTCTGGCCGGCCATGCGATTGAGCAGCAATGGCCACAGCGCCAGGCGGTCGCCGAGCATGCGGGCAAAGCGCTGCCAGCGCGCGGTGGACAGCGCCATGACGACGCCATTGAGCGCAAGCCACAAGGCCCAGTGCAGCGGCGACAGTTCCCGCAGGCTGCTGCCGATGTCGGCCAGGGGCAGCTGGCGCAGCGTCCAGGCTGCCAGGGCGAGGGCTGCAAACCACAGCAAGAGAGTGAGGAGGCCGGCGCGTTTCATGAGGCGCCGTCGTGGCGGGCGATCCACTGATCATCCCCCTGCCAGAGACTGAAGCGTCCGCTGCCCAGCAACAGCACGCCGATGGTGCTGAACAGCAGCGTCAGGAACAGCGGTGTCGTGACGGCGAAAGGCACCTGCCACGCCCACAACAGCAGAAGCAGCAGGGCTGCGATGCGCGCGCCGAAACCGGTCAGGACGAGCAGTGCCGCCAGCGCGAAGCCCGCCCCGAGCAGCGGGGTCAATGCCGAGCCCTCGAACAGGCACAGGCTCAGCAGGCTCAGCAGAAGCACGGCCCGCAGCAGGGGTTGCAGCCAGCGCGTGCTCAGGCTAGCCAGGGCATCGAAGGCAGGCGCTCTGGCCGCGTCGATACGCCCGCTCACCACCAGCCAGTCCACCACAAAGCCAAGCAGCAGCGGCAGCATGAAAGCCACACCGGCGACGACAGTCAGCTGTGCCTGAAAAGGCGGCCACAGCACCACGGCCACATAGCCCATCTGAAATCCGGCCAGGGTGCGCCGCAGTGTGTTGGGCAACAGCGGGTGAACCGGCAGTCCCAGGCGCAGCCGCCGCGAGCGCGCATAACTGAACAGGTAATAGGCCACGCTCACCAGCAGATAGCTCCCATGCACCTTGCCCAGCAGCACCGCCAGAAGGGGGGCTACCACCAGGCCGAGCGCATCGAACACAGTGTCCAGTTCGCTCCCCAGCAGGCTGGTCTGGCGGGAGCGCCTGGCGACATAGCCATCCACCCGGTCCAGAATGGCCGCGACGGAATACAGGAACGCGGCGGCCCAGATCAGCAAGGCATTGCCTGGCAGTTGCAGCAGGAACCCGCCGGTGGCGGCAATCAGCAGGCCACGCAGGATGGTCAGTTGATTGGCCGGCCCGAGGGTGGGGTAGAGGGCAGCCTCAGGCGCCGGTCGATTGAGCGCGCGCCGCTGCCAGACCTGTTGCCAGCACAGTGCCCACAGTGTCAGGCTCTGCACCAGCCACAGCGCAGCGAAGGGCCAGGACTCGAGCAGGCCAACGCCGCCGGCAGCAACGGCCAGCAGCGCTGCACCGGCCAGGTAGGGATTGGCACCGGGATCGGGGAAACGAAC
>CAYWMC010000120.1:0-7262 GCA_964459345.1 uncultured Klebsiella sp.
GGAAAGATCGGACGTGGAAAAAATTGCCCACCTGGCACGTTTGCACATCGATGCGGCAGAGGCTCAGGAAGTGGCCGGAAGAATAACGTCCATCCTTGCGCTGATCGATCAGATGCAGAGCATCGACACGAAGAATGTCGCTCCTCTCGCGCATCCTTTCGATGCCATTCAGCGGCTGCGCAAGGACGAAGTCACCGAAGTGAATCAGCGCGATTATCTGCAGAAGATTGCCCCCGCCACGCAGGACGGCCTTTACCTCGTGCCAAAGGTCATCGAGTAGACAGACGACCAGGCTACTGACCCTTTCCCACTAATCGACAATTCCCGGCGCGCAACTGCGCCCCACGGACCAAGGACACACTCCAGCATGTCTCGCAGAACAGTCGCTGAACTCTCCCGCTCACTGGCGAAGGGTGAATTCTCCAGCACGGAACTCACCCGTGATTATCTCGCCCGCATTCGTGCACATAATGCCAGGTACAACGCCTATATCACTGTGACCGAAGACCTGGCGCTGGCCCAGGCGGCTGCCGCCGATGCGCGACGTGCGCGCGGTGAGCACGGGCCGCTGACAGGCATCCCTCTGGCACACAAGGACATCTTCTGCATTCAGGATGTGCTGACGACCTGCGGCTCGAAAATGCTGGCCAATTTCATCGCTCCATACAATGCCACCGTGGTGGAGCGTTTCAATGCAGCGGGCGCCGTGACTCTGGGCAAGACCAACATGGACGAGTTCGCGATGGGCTCTTCCAACGAGACGAGCTACTTCGGCCCCGTTCGCAATCCCTGGGACCCCGAGCGCGTGCCCGGCGGCTCCTCGGGCGGATCTGCGGCTGCCGTGGCGGCAGACCTGTGTGCCATGGCCACCGGCACTGACACTGGCGGTTCGATTCGTCAGCCAGCAGCCTTCTGCGGCATCACCGGTTTCAAGCCCAGTTACGGACGCATCTCCCGCTGGGGCATGATCGCCTTCGCCTCCAGCCTTGACCAGGCCGGCCCCATCTGCAAGAGCGCCGAAGATGCCGCCCTGATGATGAATGTGATGGCAGGTCCCGACAGTCGCGACTCCACCTGTGTGGACAGTGCTGCACCTGATTACATGGCCACCCTCAATGACTCGCTCAAGGGCCTGCGCATCGGCGTGCCGAAGCAGCACCTGGCCAAGGGCCTTGGAGCCGAAGTGGAAGCTGCGCTGCAGGCAGCCTTGAAAGTATTCGAGAGCCTCGGTGCCACCGTGAAGGAAGTCGATCTGCCGAACAATCATCTGTCGGTGTCGGCCTATTATGTGATTGCACCAGCCGAGGCCTCTGCCAACCTGTCGCGCTTCGACGGCGTGCGTTACGGCTACCGCTGCGCGAACCCCGCCAATCTGGAAGACATGTACAAGCGCTCGCGCAGCGAAGGCTTCGGCAACGAGGTCAAGAGGCGCATCATGGTCGGCACTTACGCATTGTCTGCCGGATATTACGACGCCTACTACATCAAGGCGCAGCAGATCCGCCGCCTGATCAAGCAGGATTTCGACAAGGCGTTCCAGGATGTCGATGTCATCATCGGACCGACGACGCCCCACACGGCCTTCAAGGTGGGCGAGAAGAACGACGACCCGGTAACCATGTACCTGGAAGACATCTATACCATCGGCGTGAATCTCGCAGGACTGCCTGGCATCTCGATTCCCGCCGGCAGCGCGAAGGCTCCCAATGGCAAGCCGCTGCCCATCGGCATCCAGCTGGTCGGCAATGACTTCGCCGAAGCCCGCGTCCTGAACATCGCCCACCAGTTCCAGCAGCACACGGACTGGCACCTGCAACGGCCGGAGGTATAAGTCATGGTCTGGGAAACAGTGATCGGCCTGGAAGTGCATGTGCAACTGGCCACCAAGAGCAAACTCTTCTCCGGCAGCAGCACCACCTTCGGCGCTGCGCCCAACACGCAAGCCGGTGTCTACGACCTCGCAATGCCTGGCACCCTGCCGGTGCTCAACGAGCAGGCACTGCGCATGGCGGTGAAATTCGGCCTGGCGGTAGATGCCGAGATCGGACGCCGCTCCGTGTTCGACCGCAAGAATTATTTCTACCCTGACCTGCCCAAAGGCTATCAGGTCAGCCAGCTGCAATTCCCCACCGTGGGCAAAGGCAGCCTGCAGATCACGATGGAAGATGGCAGCGAAAGAGTCATCGGCATCACCCGCGCGCATATCGAAGAAGATGCCGGCAAGTCACTGCATGAAGATTTCGAAGGGCTCTCAGGCATCGACCTGAACCGTGCAGGCACTGCATTGCTGGAGATCGTCTCCGAGCCGGAACTGCGCAGCGCGAAGGAAGCCGTAGCCTATTTGAAGAAGCTGCATTCCATAATCCGCTATCTTGGCATTTCCGATGGCAACATGGCACAAGGCTCCATGCGCTGCGACGCCAACGTGTCGGTGCGCAAGCTGGGTGCCACGGAATTCGGCACGCGCACCGAGATCAAGAACATCAACTCCTTCCGCTTCGTCGAGAAGGCCATTCTGCATGAGGCACAGCGCCAGATCGATGTCATCGAGGACGGCGGGCGCATCATTCAGGAAACCCGTCTGTATGATGCCGACCGCGACGAGACGCGCTCCATGCGCAGCAAGGAAGTAGCCAACGATTATCGCTATTTCCCCGAGCCTGACCTGCTGCCCATCGTGATCGACGAAGCCTACATCGAGTCCGTGCGTGCAGAACTGCCGGAAATGCCGATCGCCAAGCGCGCGCGCTTTGTCAGCCAGTACGGACTGAGCGACTACGATGCAGGCGTGCTGTCCAGCAGCCGCGAGATGGCGGATTACTTCGAAGAAGTGACAAGGATCTGCGGCGATGCGAAGCTGTCTGCCAACTGGGTCAGTGGCGATTTGCAGGCTCTGCTGAACAAGAGCGACCTGGAGATCGAGCAGTCGCCCGTCAGTGCCCAGCGCCTGGGTGCGCTTATCGGTCGCATCAAGGACCAGACCATTTCCAGCAAGATTGCCAAGACAGTCTTCGAAGCGCTGCTCGGAAACACCCACACGGTGGATGAGATCATCGAGAGCCAGGGGCTCAAACAGGTGACCGACACGGGCGCCATCGAGAAGCTCGTGGACGAAGTGATTGCCGCCAACCCCGAGCAGGTCGCCCAGTTCCGCGCCGGCAAGGACAAGGTGTTCGCCTTCTTCATCGGCCAGGCCATGAAAGCCTCCAAAGGCAAGGCCAACCCGGAACAATTGAACGCCTTGTTGCTGCAGAAGCTCAAGGCCTGACGACTCACTGACGGATCACGTATCACTATGGAAGAAAAGAAAACCGGCGCAGCGCGAACCCAGCCTGCTGTCAGAGACGAGTTCTGGACAGACGAGCGTATTCGCAGCTTTCTGCAATTCCAGCCTCCCGAGGGCGTTCCGGCGGATTATCACATCCTCCAGAAAGCCTATCGCGGCATGTTGCCGGACGCTTTCGAGCGTTTTCTGGAATATTTTGTGGAAGAGGGCCATGACCTCAACGTGCGCCACGTCGATGGCAGCACCTTTCTGGATCATGTCGCAAAGCACCGACGCTCTGTGGAATATGCCCGACTGCTGGAGCAGGCGGGTGCTGTGCGCTCTGCCAGCTAGATGACAAGTCTGTGGGAGCGGGCCCTGCCCGCGAACATCTGCGATCAATTCATTTGCGGGCAAGCCCGCTCCCACCGGCCAGATCAGACCCGCACGTGCTGATGAATCAGCGGCGCGGCGGGCGACTGCTGCGACTGTCGCGTCCGCGACTGTCAGAACGCCCTCCGCCGCCACGCTCTCCTGTCTTCGGCGGCGCCACGAATTTCGTCGGGCGAGAGAACGGCGGGGGCGGCGCCAGCAGCGCATCGTCCGGGCGAATGCAGGCCAGTTTGCGACCCAGTTTTTCTTCGATGTTCGGCAGCAGGAAGGAATCTTCTTCACAAGCGAAACTGATCGAGGTGCCGATATTGCCGGCACGTCCTGTGCGGCCGATCCGATGTACATAATCCTCCGCTTCTTCGGGAAGGCTGTAATTGATGACGTGCGTCACGTCATCAATATGCAGTCCGCGCCCTGCGACGTCGGTCGCCACGAGCACCTGCAACTGGCCCTCGCGGAACGCTTCCAGCGTCTGCACGCGCTTGTTCTGTGCAACTTCCCCGGACAGCAGCCCGCAGCTCACACCATTGCGATACAGATTGTCCGCCAGCTTGCGCACCTGGTCGCGCCGGTTGTTGAACACGATGACCTTGTCCGCACCCTCGGCCGCAATCAGGTTGTACAGCAGCTTGTACTTGTCTTCCGTCGTGACGAGATAGACGATCTGATCGATGGTGTCCGTTGCCACTTTTTCAGGCTCGATCTCCACCATGATCGGGTCCATGGCCCAGCGCTTGGTCAGTTCCAGAATTTCCGGAGTGAAGGTCGCACTGAACAGCAGTGTCTGCCGGCATTCCTTGGCAGGTGTGCGTGCCACGATGGCTCGCACCTGGGGTATGAAGCCCATGTCCAGCATGCGATCGGCTTCGTCGATGACCATCAGTTCCACAAGGCCCAGATAGATCTGGTCGTTCTGCACGAAGTCAATCAGGCGGCCTGGCGTCGCCACCACGATGTCGACGGGGCGGCGGTCCACGGCGCGCAGCTGTTTCTGATAGTCCTCGCCGCCCACCATGGTCACGATATGCAGGTCGGTGTACTTGCACAGCAGCTGCGCGTCACTGGCAATCTGCATCACCAGCTCGCGCGTCGGCGCGATGATCAGGGCACGGGGCTCGCCGATATAGCGCGTCTCCTCGATGGGATTGCTGACCAGGTCGTTGATGATGGTGATGAGAAACGCGGCCGTCTTGCCAGTGCCTGTCTGGGCGCGCCCGGTGACGTCATTGCCCTGGAGCGTATAGTGCAGGCTCTGGGCCTGAATGGGTGTGCAGTAGGTGAAACCGAGATCTGCGATGGCCTTGTTCAGAGGTTCAACCAGATTGAATGCAGAGAAGCTCAGCTTCTGGTCGCTTGATTCATTTTCCATAATAAACATCTTGTAAATCTGGAACTTATGCGCCGTTCCAGAAAGGGCGCTGGCATCATAGCCGGGGCAGTCAGTAACATCAATAGCGCTGTCCGGGGGGCTCAGTGCGGCTGCGAGCCGCAAACCGGACACTGGGGATCTCTTGGCAGGCGCATCTGCCGCCACTGCATGGTGCTGGCATCAAGCAACAGCAGGCGTCCCGTCAGCGTCTCGCCAACCCCTGCAATCACCTTGATGGCTTCCATGGCCTGCACCGCGCCGATGATGCCCACCACGGGCGCCATGACGCCGTTGCGTGCGCAGGTGGCCTGCTCGTCGTCACCAAGTCTGTAGAGGCACTGGTAGCACGGGCTGGCACCATCGCGGCTGTCGAACACTGCCACCTGGCCCTCCATGCGGATCGCCGCACCGGAGACCAGAGGCACGCGATGCCGCACACACGCCTGGTTGAGCGCAAAGCGGGTACTGAAATTGTCACAGGCATCCAGCACCAGGGTGGCGTCGGGCACGAGTGTGTCCATGTCTTCCAGGCTCAGGCGCTGCTGCAGCGCCGTAATGCGCACGTGGGGATTCAGATTGCTGAGCGTGCTGGCCGCTGACTGGACTTTGGGAGCCCCGAGATCACTCTGCCCATGGGCGATCTGCCGCTGCAGGTTGGTGATCTCTACGGTGTCGTCGTCTGCGATGATGAGATGGCCAACCCCCGCTGCAGCCAGATACATGGCAGCGGGGCAACCCAGCCCGCCCATGCCGACGATGAGGACGGTTGCGTCCAGCAGTGCCTGCTGCCCCGCAACATCCATCTCGGGAAGCATGATCTGGCGGCTGTAGCGAAGAAGTTCCTCGTCCTGCATGTTCTCGTCTCTGTCTGCAATGCACTGTGAGTGCGGGCCATCCTGTGGAAGCGAACTGCCCTGTGGAAGCGAACTGCCCTGTGGGAGCGAACTGCCCTGTGGAAGCGAACTGCCCTGTGGGAGCGGGCTTGCCCGCGAACCTGCTGCAGTGTACTTCAAAATCCCCGGCCTGCTCTTTGATCGCCGGACCGCTCAGTCACCACCTTCGGCAAAGCTGCCCAGCGTCACGCGGGGCAGGCCATTCAGGTCGAGCAATGTGCGCACGCCAAGAAACCCCGCATCGGCCAGCAGCTGCGCGACCGCCGGCCCTTGCTCGAAGCCATGCTCCAGCAGCAGGGTGCCGCCTGGCACCAGATGCCGCGGCGCTTCGTGGCAGATGGCCCGCAGGTCGGCCAGCCCTTGTTCCGCTGCCGCCAGTGCGGTCACCGGCTCGAAGCGCAGATCTCCCTGCAGCAGATGTGCGTCCTGTGGATCGATATAGGGTGGGTTGCTGAGGATCATGTCGAACAGCCCCTCAGGCAACGCATCGCACCAACTGCCCTGGCGGAAGCTGACGTTGTGAATATTCAGACGCACGGCATTGTCGCTGGCCACCCGCAGCGCGTCGACGCTCTGATCGGTGGCCACCAGCTGCCAGTGCGGTCGCTCGCTGGCCAGAGCCAGGGCAATTGCACCACTGCCAGTGCCCAGATCGGCAACCCGCCGCACGGCGCCGGCATGTTCGCGGGCAAGGCCCGCTCCCACAGAATCCACAGAATCCACAGAACCCACAGAACCCACAGAATCCACAGAATCCACAGAATCCACAGAGCCCACAGAACTCACAGCGCCCAAGGATTCCGCAGCAGCAGCCAGGCTCAGTGCGGTCTCCACCAGCAGCTCGGTCTCGGGCCTGGGAATCAGCACATGGGGAGTCACCCGCAACGACAGAGACCAGAATTCCCGCTCGCCCAGAATATAAGCAATGGGCTCACCGAGAATGCGGCGCTCCAGGAGGGATTCGAAACGGGAGTGCTCAGAAGGAGACAGCACGCGCTCAGGCCAGGCATACAGCCCCGCTCGCGTGGCGCCCAGCGCCGCACCCAGCAGAAGCTCCGAGTCGATCTGCGCCGTCTCGCTGCCGAAGAGGGCGTGTTGCGCCATGCGCAGGGCCTGTCCACTGCTGATGGCGCTCATGGCTCAGGACTCCGCCAGCTCAGCCAGCAAATCAGCCTGGTGCTCGTTGATCAGGGGCTGGATCACCGAATCGAGAGCGCCTTCCATCACTTCCGACAATTTGTAGACAGTCAGATTGATGCGGTGATCGGTGACGCGGCCCTGCGGATAGTTGTAAGTGCGGATGCGCTCGGAACGATCGCCCGACCCAACCTGCAGCTTCCGC
>CAYWMC010000121.1:0-7247 GCA_964459345.1 uncultured Klebsiella sp.
CATCACCTGTCCGGACTGGCAGTAGCCGCACTGCGGCACCTGCAGCTCAACCCAGGCGGCCTGCACAGCACGGGCCTGGGGCGAACTCAGCCCTTCGATGGTAGTGATGTTCCTGCCCACGGCATTGGCCACGGTCAGTACGCAGGTGCGGGTGGCAACACCGTCGATCTGCATGGTGCAGGCGCCGCACTGGGCCACGCCGCAGCCGAACTTGCTGCCAGTGAAATTCAGATGATCGCGGACGGCCCACAGCAGGGGCATGTCGCCTTCCACGTCGACGTCGTGGGTTTGTCCGTTGATGGTGAGTTGATAGGCCATGGGCCCTCCTGTTGATGAGGTAGCAGCGGATTGAAGTGCGTGATGGCCGGCATTGTATACGCTGTCGCAGGCCAAAGCCCTCAGAATCCGTCGCCTGCAGACCTTCTGGTGGTGCCTGCACTCGTCAGCTTTGCGTTGCAAAGTACTTGACACTCTCTTTCCTGCTCGGCAAGCTCCGGTTCATGAAACCAGACGCCCGCCCCGACAACGCGCCCATCGCCCTGCACGAGCATGCTCAGGACACCCTGCGTTACATCCGCGCCACCATGGAAAGCGCCACCGCGTTCACAGGTGTTTCCGGCCTGGGCTACATGCTGGCGGGGCTGTCCGCCCTGCCGGCTTCCTGGCTGGCGGCGCGGCAGGCAGATGAGCGCGACTGGCTGCTGGTGTGGATGCTGGAGCTGGTGCTGGCAGCGACGGTTGCGCTTGCTCTGACAGCCAACAAGGCACTGCGCCAGGGTCGGTCTCTGAACTCCCCTGCCGGCCGCAAACTCTTGTACGCCTTTCTGCCGGCGATGCTGGCCGGCGGGCTGGTGACGCTGTCGTTCTTTCTCGCCGGCCATATCGACCTGCTGCCGGGCCTGTGGTTGAGCCTGTACGGTGCCGCCGTGATGACGGCGGGCGCGTGGTCGGTGCGCATCATTCCAGTGATGGGCGCCTTGTTTCTGGCGTGCGGTGCCGTAACTCTGCTGCTGCCCGTGTCAGGCGATCTGATGCTGGCACTGGGCATGGGCGGTCTGCATATCGTATTTGGTCTGATTATCTGGAGGCATCATGGCGGTTAGTTCACAGACACCGAAAGCAAAGGCTGGTCCGGTGGATAGCGTCAGCACGTCGGCAGGGCCCCGCAGACAGGATGCCGCCGCAGATCTCGACCGCCTGATCCACGAGCGCACCCGCCTCGCGCTGGTCAGCGCCCTGGCGGCGAATGCCATGCTCAGCTTCAACGATCTCAAGGCCCTGCTGGCGATCTCCGACGGCAATCTCAGCGCCCACGCCCGCAAGCTGGAAGACGCCGGCTACATCAGTTGCAGCAAGAGCTTCGACGGCCGCGTGCCGCGCACGGAGTATCGCCTGACCGATGCCGGACGCACTGCGCTGCACAGGTACATCGGCCACATGGAAGCCCTGATCGAGGCCATGAAGAAACTCTGAGGGACCTTTTTTTGTCTATCGACTCTGCAATACAAAGTACTTTTCAATGCCCCATCAAGGAGAAAGACATGCATACGATGACCGCTCTACCGGCCACCTCCGCCCGTGGATTGCGCGCCGAGACGCTGCTGGCCGGCCTCAGCCTTGGCGTCGCCTGGGACCTGCTGTTTGCGGCCCAGGGGCTTTTCGACTCGGGCATGGGCGGACTGGTCTTGTGGGTGGCGCTGGCCGGCGCCCTCACGCTGTGGCTGAACCGACACGCGAGTGCGGCCTGGCGACGGGTGCTGGCAATGTGGTCCGCCCTGGCCCTGGCCGCCACACTGCCCTTGCTGCTGCGTGCCACAGAGGCACTGATTCCCTTCAGTTTTCTGGTGCTGCTGGGTTGCGCCGCTGCGGTGTTGCTGCAAGCCGATGGCACGCGGCTGCGGGAAGCAACTGCGGCCGGCCTGCTGCGCAGTGCCCTGCGCTTGCCGGCGCAGATACTGCGCAATGTGTGGGCAGCACCGGCGCAGTGGCGGCAGGAATCCCGGTCAGGCGACACCGCCGCGCTGGCCGGCACCCGCAGCGCCAGGCGCGAGCGTCTGGGAGCCGTACTGCGCGGGGCCCTGCTCGCCGCTCCCCTCCTGTTTGTGTTTGTCGGTCTGTTCTCTTCGGCCGACGCCGGGTTCGAGCGCTTCGCATCCCGCATCGGCGATCTGCTTGCCCGGGACATGCGCCAGCATGTGCTGGTCAGTCTGCTCATGGGCGTGATCAGTGCCGGTCTGTTGAGCTGCGCCACCCCGCGCGCGCCGTCCACCGCCCCGCGCCAGTCCCCCCGTGCGCTGGGCGACATCGAGCTGGCCATCCTGCTCGGCTCGCTCTGCCTGCTGTTTGTGGCCTTCGTGGTCGTGCAGCTGCCTACCCTGTTCGCGGCCCGGGAGACCCTGGCCCAGGTGGCCGGCCTGAGCGTGGCCGACTTCGCCCGGCGCGGCTTCTTCCAGTTGCTGGTGGCGGCGCTGCTGAGTCTGGTGCTGCTGCTCGGGCTGTCCGCGCTGCAGACCAGCCCGCGCCTGTTCCGGCCGCTGGCCCTGCTGCTTGTGAGCTGCGTGCTGGTCATTCTGGCCTCTGCCGCGCAACGCTTGCTGCTCTATGTGGAGAGTTTCGGACTGACGCTGGACCGCGTGCTGGCCATCGCGTGCATGGCCTGGCTGGCAGTGCTGCTGCCAGCGTTTGCGGCCACGGTGTTGCGCGGCAAGCCCCAGGGCTTCGGCGCCGCTCTGCTGCTCTCGGGCATCGGGGTGGTGCTGCTGCTGGGCGCCGCCAATCCGGCAGCCCGGGTAGCGGAGGTGAATCTGGCGCGCGCCTCGGAAAAGCCCGCGACGCTGGACGTGAACTATCTGCTGGCGCTCGGTGCTGACACTACGCCTGCCCTGCTCAGTCACCTCGACATCATGACAACGCCGCAGCGTTGCGAGGTGGCGCGGGCCCTGCTGCCCCTGGCGCAGCAGTCCGTGTTGGACTGGCGGCGCTGGAATGCCGGCACGGTCAGGGCGCAGCGCCTGGTGGCAGCGCGGGAGTTGGAACTGCGGGGAATTCAGGAGTCTGCGGCGTGCCGGCTGCAAGTGATGGGGCCGGCGTTCCGTTTGCGATGACACGTCACGGAATGAAGATCTCACGGCTGTACCACGGAATCGCCGTCACCCCGGTGAGCACCTCCGTGCCATCGAAGATGCGTGAAAACAGCGGCCCCTCGGCCGTGAAATTCAGCTGCTTGATTCGACTGCCGGGCTCCCCCGGACGTCCCAGCGCATCGGTGGCCTGGTCGATCTGGTAGGTGCGTGTGAAGTCCGGACGCCTGCCGGAGCGCAGGACGATGCGCGACTCGCGACGCACGGGTGTGGCCTCCGTATAGGCCAGGCTCAGCTGCACACGGTCGCCGCTCTGCGCTTCCATCGTCCAGGTCTCGCGGGATTCCCCGCTCGCTTCGCCCTGCCCGCTGCCGGTCTTCTCGACACTGGCCAGCACCGCCGGCTGATACACCTCGTAGGCGCCAGGCCCTTCTGGCGAGATGCCGGTGACGAGCATGGTGCCCGACTGTCCGCTGGCCTCACTGCGCGCCTGCACCGACATCACCATGTAGCGGCTGGTGCCCGTGCGCAGCACCTGGCCCTGCCCGTCCAGCACCAGATGACGGTCCATGAAAGTGATGGAGACTGCCGCTCTCTCCGGCGCTCCTTCCACGGGCACCAGTGTCCAGCCGGCGGGCAGCAGGGGGCTGACGCCCGCCTGATTCACCTGGAAGCTCAGAGAGGTGCGGTTCTCGGTGCTCCACTCCACGTAGTCCTGGGCGGCTGCCGTGTGCATGCAGGCGAGTACTGCGCAGGCAAGCATCAGCAGGCGGCGGTAGAGCGGTTTCAGAATCGTCATCAGGACTTACTCCGGCAGGGCGAGCACGAGCAGCTCGGGGATCGGGTTGGTGAGAATGCTCAGGGCGATGTACTGGCGACCATCGATGGAATAGCTCATCGGTGCGCCGCCGGCATTGGCCGGCAGGGGAATCGTCGTCAGCTGTTCGCCAGTGAACTTGTCGCGCGCCACCAGCACTGCGCCTTCGAGTGTGGTCTGCGCGTGGATCAGCAGGGTAGGCGTGACAAGTACGGCGTGCTTGCCGCCGCCGCCGAGCGGGGGCAGATCAATGCCCGCCAGGTCGGGGTGATTGGTGACCGCCGCAAAGTCATCCCCATTGGCCACCTGCCAGAGGATCTCGCCCTTGTTCATGTCGAACGCGGTGATCGTGGCATAGGGCGGCTTCAGCAGAGGCAGCCCGCGGGGCCCGCGCACGGCCTGGTTCGACAGGCGCACGTAGTTGAAGTTGGATTCGCTGGGGTCCAGCGTGGTGATCAGCGGCGCATTCGGGCTGTCCGTGGAGGGGACGAACAGAATGTTGTTCAGCGGATCCACCCCGGCCCCCTGCCAGTTGGCGCCACCGCCGGCGCCCGGCAGCATGAGCGTGCCGCGATTGCCGCCCTGGATGGTCTCGGACGGCGGCGTGAACAGCGGGCCCCAGATGTACTCCTTCAGGATTTCTTCTGCCTCGGCCCGCAACTCGGGGGTGAAGTCGATCAGATAATCCAGTTCCATGCCCTGCCGCGCAAAGGCCGGCGGTTTGCTGGGGATGGGCTGGGTGGGCGACAGACGCTCGCCGGACAGGGCACCCCCCTGGGGCACCGGCGTTTCATGGATGGGCCAGACGGGCTCGCCCGTCACCCGGTCCAGCACATAGGTGAAGCCCTGTTTGGTCACCTGCGCCACCGCCTTGATGACGCGCCCGTCGACCGTGATGTCGAGCAGATTGGGTGCCGCCGGGTTGTCGAAATCCCAGACGCCGTGGTGCACCGTCTGGAAGTGCCACACGCGCTCGCCCGTGCGGGCATCCAGCGCCACGATGCTTTCACTGAACAGGTTGTCGCCGGGCCGGTGACCGCCATAGAAATCGTCCGTGGCTGCCTCGGTCGGCAGGTACACATAGCCCAGTTCCAGATCCGCACTCATCATGGACCAGACGCCGGCATTGCCCGCCGTGCGCCACGAGTCCTCTTCCCAGGTGTCATTGCCGGGCTCGCCTTCCAGGGGAATGGTATGGAAGGTCCAGGCCACCGCGCCGGTGCGGATGTCATAGCCGCGAATCCACAACGGCGGCCGTTCCTTGAAGCGTGGCCGGTTGGAAGTGATCTGCGAGACCACCAGAATGTCGCCCACCACGATCGGTGGCGACACGGCGCCCAGAGGCGGCGCGCCCTGCCAGTCCAGCTCGCCGCGCACCGCACGGGGAATGCCGTCGGTCATATCCACCTGACCATTCCCGAATGCGGTGTCGATGGCCCCATCCTCGGCATTCAGGGAATACAGATAGCCATCCTGGGTGGCGACCAGCACGCGCTTGTTCTGGCCATCGGTCCAGTAAGCCACGCCGCGCTGATGGAAGCCGAGCGCTCCGACGGCGGCGCCGCTCAAGTAGATCTGCGGATTGAAACTCCAGAGCGTCGTGCCCGTCAGTGCATCAATGGCCGCCACCTGATTCAGCGAGGTGATCATGTACAGCACGCCATCCACCATCAGCGGCGTGCCCTGCATGCGGCCGAACGAGACTTCCTGTTCCACGTCCTCCAGGTTCAGCGCGCCATCCAGTGACTGCCAGCGCCACGCAATGGCCAGGCGTTCAAAATTGTCGGCGTTGATCTGACTGAGGCTGGTGTATTTGGTGGAGCCGGCATCGCCTCCGTAGGTGGGCCACTGGCCATCGGTCACACCGTGCTGTGCGGACGCACAGAGGCTGAAGCCGAGAAGGCTGGCGGCAAAGAGCAAGGGTGCTGCGGTCATGCCTGTTGTTCTTGTTTTCAAGGCAGGGTCTCCAGAAATCAAAAGTCACGTACGGGCGGCTTCCACGCCGGATGTCAGTCTACCTTGCCCGGCAGCCCAAGGTGAGACGGCCGGCCGCTGCCAGCAATCCGTTGGTCCTTCTCGCTCTTTCAACGTCAAGGGGCTTCGGGCAAGAACCGGAAGACATGCTGCACGTTCGGTGTTTCCGTCACCAGACCATTGCGTTCACACGTGTGGAACTGGAGTTGTTGTGCTGTCGTGAGAGCTGAGCTGTCGAATACCCCAGCCGGATCGGCATCGACAACACGGATGTCCCTGACACCGCCACTGGTAGTTACGGTGAAACTCACCTGCACCCAGCCCTGCAGCCCCAGCCGCAAGGCTTCTGGTGGGTACTCTGGAATCAGGTTCGTCACGGGCTGCATGTCCGCGCAACGACGCATCTCCTCACGTTCTGACTCGGTGTAGGGCAGCAACCTGAAGCCGTCTAGCAGCGACGGCTCTCCCATGGGACAACGCGTCTGTTCCGCCAGCGAGGAAACAAGTGCCTGCAGAACAGTGAAGCGCTCGTCTGCTTCTTGTTGAAACAACCAACTCCGAGTCAGTTCCCAGATCTGACCATTCATGAATGGGGCCATGTCGGTCGCTGGCAGACACTCGAGTGGAATCTGGTGGATCGCCAGGAACGCTGCGATATAGCCCTCACACCAGCGTGCGCCGTCCAGGCCTCTGCAAAGCCCCAGCAATTCGTCGCGTGCCAACGGCGTCTGGACAGCCGCGGCGTGAAGGGTCTGCAGCGAGGCGAGCCTGGCCGCCATGTCTGTCTCTATCGGTTGTTGCGCGTAGGCCGGGGCCACCGCAAATCCGACGACCAGACACAAAATTCGGCGCGCGCACTTACGCTTGTTCTGTCGACTCGGGCAGGTCAATGTCACCCCTCCTCTCGCCGTGCTCAGGCTGCCGGAATGGCAGCAGCTCGGCAGCCTGATCCCGATACTGCCGCAAATGCTCGGCCTCCCGCAACAGAAAGTCCCCAATGGCCGCGTCGAACTGCCGGTCGGCAATCCAGTGGTTCGAATACGTGATGATCGGTTCAAAACCGCGCTGGATCTTGTGCTCGCCCTGGGCGCCGGAGTCGAAGTGTTGCAGCCCCTGCGTGATGCAGTAGTCGATGCCCTGGTAGTAGCAGGTCTCGAAATGCAGGAACTGATAGTCGGCGCGACTGCCCCAGTAACGCCCGTACAGCGTGGTGTCGTCCCGAAGGCTCAGCGCGGCGGCGATGGGCGCGTCTTCATGCAGGGCAAGCACCAGCAGAAGATTTTCCGGCATCGTGCGACCCAGCTGCTCGAAGAACGCGAGGCTCAGATAGCCCTGCTGACCGCGCACCTCGTAAGTGCTCTGGTAGAACCCATAGA
>CAYWMC010000122.1:0-7228 GCA_964459345.1 uncultured Klebsiella sp.
GTAATGGTTTCAGCTGGTTTATCGTCATTGGCACATTCGGGTCGCTGCTGGCCTTCTTCCTGATTCTTTACATGAACCGCTCGACGCGCAATCCCGGCAAGACCACGGGACACAACTACGACGGCATTGAGGAATACGACAATCCCTTGCCGGCATGGTGGTTCTGGGGCTTCGTGATCAGCATTCTGTTCGGCATCGGCTACCTGTTGTACTACCCCGGGCTGGGCAACTTCGCCGGGCTGGGGGGGTGGTCCCAGGTGGGCGCGCTGACCGAGTCGCAGGACGTGGCGGATGAACGCTACGGGCCGCTCTTCGCGCAGTATTCCTCGATTGCCGTGGACGCCCTGGCCGCAGACCCTGCCGCGATGCGCATGGGCCGTCGCCTGTTCGCCACCAACTGCGCAGTGTGTCATGGCACGGCGGGCACGGGCGGCGATGGTTTCCCGAACCTGACCGACAATGACTGGCACTGGGGCAGCAGCGCTGACGAGATCAAGACCACCATCCTGCAGGGCCGTCAGGCCATGATGCCGGCCTGGGGCCCTGCGCTGCAGGACCAGGGCGTCACGGAAGTCGCGGAGTACGTGGAACAGCTCGCGGGCAGAGACGTCGATCCGGCCATCGCCGCTGCGGGAAAGACGCGCTATGACATGTTCTGCGTGGCCTGTCACGGGCCCGAAGGCGGAGGCCAGCCGATGCTCGGAGCGCCGGCACTCAACAATGAATCCTGGCTTTACGGCAACTCACGCCTGCGGATCGAAGACATCATCCGCAACGGCCGCAATGGCCAGATGCCGGCGTTCGCCGAGCGCCTGGGCCAGGACAAGGTGCACATTCTGGCCGCCTATGTGCGCAGCCTGAGGTCTGAATAGCTGCAATGGACAGGATTCCTTCCAGAGAGATCATTTCCGAAGACGTGGACTCACGCGTCTTCAATCTCTATGAGAAGAAGGAAAAGATCTACATCCGCAAGATGGAAGGCCTGTTCCAGACTATCCGGCAATACACCGGATGGCCTCTGTTGCTCGGCTACTTCCTGGCGCCCTGGCTGCAGATCGACGGCCACCAGGCCATTCTGTTCGATCTGCCCGAGCGCAAGTTCCACATCTTCTGGCTGACCCTGTGGCCACAGGACTTCGTGCTGCTGATGTGGACGCTGGCGATTGCTGCCTTCGCGCTGTTCTTCGTCACCAATCTGCTGGGGCGGGTATGGTGCGGATACACCTGCCCGCAGACTATCTGGACGGCGATCTTCATGTGGGCCGAACAGATCACCGAAGGCGAGCGCCATCAGCGCATCGCGCTGGACCAGACGCCCTCGTACTTCCGCCGTGAGGGGCGCAACCGCGCCGGCTGGAACAAGGTGTGGAAGCGCGGCCTGAAGCATGGGATGTGGCTGGGGTTTGCAGCGCTGACTGGCGTGACATTCATCGGCTACTTCTACGGCATTCGCGAACTGGTGAGTGATGCACTGGTGTGGCAGCTGTCGCTGACGGCCACCTCGTGGTCAGTCTTCTTCACCCTGGCCACCTACATCAACGCGGGCTGGCTGCGCGAACACGTCTGCATCTACATGTGTCCCTATGCACGCTTCCAGTCAGCCATGTTCGACAAGGACACCCTGATCATTTCCTACGATACAGCCCGCGGTGAACAGCGCGGTTCGCGCCGACGCAACACTGACTACAAGGCGGCCGGACTGGGGGATTGCATCGATTGCACAATGTGTGTGCAGGTGTGTCCCACCGGCATCGACATTCGCGACGGCCTGCAGTACGAGTGCATCGGCTGCGCGCACTGCATCGACGCCTGCGACTCCGTCATGGAAAAAATGGGCTATGCGAAGGGCCTGGTGTCCTACACCACGCTGAACAAACTTGCCGGCGGCAGCTGGACCTGGAAACGCCCGCGGCTGATTGGCTACGGCATTGCACTGCTGGTCATGCTCCTGCTGTTTGCCACGGTGCTGCTGACGCGCACGCCGCTGCGCATGGATGTGATCCGCGATCGCGGCCAACTCTATCAACAGGTGGCGGATGGCCTGATCGAGAATGTCTTCACGCTCAAGATCATCAACATGGACCGTGTCGAACAACGTTACACGCTGAGTATCGACGGGCTGCCTTCCGCCCGGCTTCTTCCCGACGCGCCCATCACGGTGCCGGCCGGGGAAATGCTGGAGACTGTCGTGCGAGTCCAGGCCAATCCTGATGAGCTTGCGGATTTCAACACCTCGTTCCAGTTTGAGCTGCAGACCCTTGCCGACGACGAACGCCGCACGCTCCGCGTCAGCACAGACAGCCGCTTTCTCGGCCCCCGACCACTGACCCGCTGAAGGAACAATGCATGAGCACTGTGAACCGCCCCTTGCACGACCCTCAGCCACCGCTGGCGGACAGCCTGCCCTGGTACCACTACCGCTGGCCCTGGGTGTTGATGCTTGTACCCTTCGCCGCCGTGCTGTTCGGCATCTTCATGTTTGTGACGGCGCTGTACTATCCGGACGATGTCGTGGTCGACACCTATTACCGGGACGGCCAGGCGATCAATCAGCTGCGGGCGCTGGACGATGCCGCGCACAGCCTTGGCATAGGGGCTGCACTGGAGATCAATACAACAGACACCCGGCTGCTGCTCAGCGGGACCGAAGAGCCCGAGCTGCACCTGTTTCTTTACCACGTCACCGACAGCAATGCCGACCGTTCGTTCCTGTTTATGCCCGATCAGCCAGGCGAATTCGTCAGTGCCGACAGCAGTCTGGCCCCGCTGCTCGCCAGCCAGGGAGTGTGGTACCTGGAACTGCGTGGCGCAGACAACGACTGGCGCCTGCGCAAGCGCATTGAAACCCCGGTCACGAGTGTGAGCTTCTGATGCTGGATAAAGTCCGCACAAGCACCTGCTATCACTGCCTTGCCGCAATGCCGGAGGCTGCAGCCGTGCAGGTCATTATCGATGGCACACCACAGGCCTTCTGTTGCCAGGGCTGTGCGGCAGCGGCACAGCTGATCGACGCGCTGTCCCTGCAATCCTTTTACGACTATCGCAAGACCTGCGGCCCGCAGGCCGGGGCGCAGACAACACGCACCACGCTCGGGTCCGAGGACTACCTGCCGGCTCTGTCCTGCGCCTCCGACGGCACCCAGACGCTGCGTCTGCTGATCCCGGACATACGCTGTGTAGCCTGCGTCTGGTTGCTGGAGCAGGTGCTCGGCCGGCAGGAGGGAGTGCTGGAGGCGCGGGTGAATTTCGCGCGGCGCCGCCTGCAGCTGCGTTTTGCCGAGCCCGCTGCGCTGGTGCCGCTGATCTCGCTCATCGAGCAGCTGGGCTACAGCGCCGTACCTGACCTTCCCGATGCCCGCCGCGACGCCGCCAGATCACAGCGACGCGCGTTGCTGCAACGCCTCGGCGTAGCCGGACTGTGCATGATGCCGGTGATGATGTTCGCCATGGCGTCCTATCTTGCCGGCGCGCCAACGCCGCAGAATCCGGCCAGTGGCATGGACCCGCTGTACGAAACTCTGCTGCGCTGGGCGAGCTTTGCGCTGACCACGCCGGTAGTGTTCTACAGTGCCGGGCCGTTTCACCGCGGCGCCTGGCAGTCCTTGCGCCATCGCCAGCTGGGCATGGACCTGCCCGTGTCACTGGCGATCCTGGCCGCGTGGGCGCTGAGCGTCTACAACACGCTGAGCTTCGGCAGCGCCGTCTACTTTGATACGGCCTGCATGTTCACGTTCCTCCTGCTGCTGGGACGTCATGTCGAACTGCTGTCACGACAGCATTTCGAAGACAACGAGGACGACCTGCTGCGCTTGCTGCCCGGCAAGGTCTGGCGCGCCTTTCCCAGGCAAGAGCAAGGATTCGAGCACGTGCCACTGAACAGCATTGTGGCAGGCGATGTGCTGCGCGTGCTGCCCGGCGAAACCATTCCCGCCGACGGGATAGTGCTGGAGGGTTCCGGCAGCATCAGCGACAGTGCCTTCACCGGCGAACCGCTACCCGTGCTGCGTGCTCCCGGCGCCCGCGTACTGGCCGGCGCCATGAACCACGACGGCGTCCTGCAGGTGCGTGCCTCATGCTCTGCGGAGGACTTCCTGATCGCCCGGCTCGCACGCCTGCATGATGACGCTTCCGCCTATCGCCCGCGCTGGACGCTGCTGGCGGATCGCGCGGCAAGCTGGTTCATCGGCAGTGTGCTGGTGCTCTCCGTCGGCGCGGGAGTCTACTGGTACCTGGCTGGCTCCACCGATTACTGGGTGATTGCGCTGACGGTGCTGGTGGTGGCCTGCCCTTGCGCGCTGTCGCTGGCCACCCCTGTCGCCATCACCGTCGCCACGACTACGTTGCGCCGGCACGGCGTACTCATCCGCAATGGCGCCTTTCTGGAACGGGCAGCCCGCACTACCGCCGTTGCCTTCGACAAGACAGGCACGCTGACCGAAGCCGCGCTGCGGGTCGAGTCCGTCGTGACCCTCGCCGATGCAAGTGCCAGCGAATGTCTGGCCATGGCGACCGCTCTGGAGCATCACAGTCAGCACCCCATTGCCCGGGCCTTCGAGGAGACCACGGCACTGGTCGCCACCGACATCGCCATCGTGCCCGGCGGCGGCGTGCGTGGCCGTATCAACGGCATGCTCTGCCGGATCGGGCAGGCGGCCTTTGTCTGCGAGGGCTGCGCGCCGCTGTCGCCCCCCTCCGATGAAGGGCTCTGGGTGCTGCTGTCCGGCACAGTGCCTCTCGCCTGGATCCAGCTGCAGGACACACTGCGGAGCGAGGCCCGCGCAACGCTCGACATGCTGCACCGGGACGGCCTGCGCACGGCACTTTTCAGTGGCGACAGTTCTGCGGCAGGGCGTCGTCTGGCGGAGTCTCTGCAGGTGGACATTCTGCAGACCGGCATGAAGCCAGAAGAAAAAATAGCCGCCATCCGCGCGCTGGGAGAACGAGAAACGGTGATGATGGTGGGGGACGGCATCAATGATACCGGCGCCATGGCCGCCGCGGCCTGCTCCGTCGCCGTGACGCCAAGGGACGTGCTGGTTCAGCACAGTGCCGACGCCACCCTGCTGTCTCCCTCACTGCCGCTGCTGCCGGCTGTATTGCGTTTTGCACGCCGCACGCGCCGCATCATCCGCCAGAATCTGCTGTGGTCACTGGCCTACAATCTTTCGGCTATCCCGCTGGCCTTGCTCGGCCTGCTGCCACCCTGGCTGGCTGCCATCGGCATGAGCCTGTCTTCCCTGCTGGTTGTGCTCAACGCCGGCCGCCTGCGCAGGCTGGAGGGCTGACATGGAACTCTTTCTGGTGCTGATTCCTGTCACGCTGGCCCTGGTGGTGCTCTCGGTCTGGGCCTTCGTGTGGTCCACCAGGAACGAGCAGTTCGAAGACCTCGACAAGCAGGCGTGGTCGATCCTGTTCGACGAGGCCGACGCGTCCGAGCCGGCGAAGAACGCAGTGGCCGCGCCAGAAGGAGACAAGGCGCCGTGAACGATTACCTGCTGGCCTTTACGCTCGGACTGCTCAGCACTCCGCACTGCGTGGCGATGTGCGGCAGTCTGGTGGGGGCAATGCTGATGGGCAGCCGCAGCAGTGGCAGCAAGCAGTCGCCTCTGATGACGGTGTTCCTGTTCGGCAGCGGCAAACTGCTGGCCTACGTGGCACTCGGGGCCATCGCCGGGCTTGGCGGACTGGCGCTGGCGGGCACACTGGCGGGCCCGGGCGTGTTTCTGCGGGCGCTGAGCGCCCTGCTGATGATTGGCATTGGTCTCTACATTGCTGGCTGGTGGCGAGGCATCGCCCGCCTGGAGAAGGCGGGAGCGCGGCTGTGGCAGCCCCTGCTGCGCCGGGTCCGCGTGCTGCGCCTGGACCAGCCTGGCAACCAGCTGCTGGCGGGCATGGCCTGGGGCCTGCTGCCCTGCGGCATCGTCTACAGCATGCTGGGCATGGCACTGGCGAGCGCCGACATGCTCAGGGGCAGTCTGCTGATGGCGAGTTTCGGGCTTGGCACCATGCCCTTCGTGATGAGCGCGGGCGGGCTGATGAAGACTGTTCAGAACATGTTTGACAACGCGCTGGTTCGCCAGCTGGCAGGAGGCGCGATGATCGTGATGGGGCTGGCGGCACTGCTCATGCTGGGCATGCCGGCAGAACATGTCCATTGAAGTACCACAACAATGACAACAGCAAGGGCGCGGGCTGTCCGCGCCGTTCAGGAGAATGAAATGAAGCATCTCATCGGCATACTGGTTTCCCCTCTGCAGGAGTGGGCTCGCATTCGCGATGCCAACGCCTCCATCGCCGGCCATTACCTGGGCTTTCTGCTATGGATAGCGCTGCTTCCGCCAGTGGCCTGGTGGTTCGGGTCCTCCCGGATTGGCTGGCTGATTGGCGATCGCACAATCGTGCTGACCTCTGGTTCGGCCGCTCAGATCATGGCGCTGTTCTACATCGCCATCCTGTGCAGCGTGGCCTTCCTGGGGTTCATGATCTACTGGATGGCGAAGACCTACGATGCCCGCAACAACGACATGGCCCACGGCATCGGCGTGGCGGCCTATATGTGCACTCCTCTGTTTCTGGTGGGGCTGACCGGCCTGTATCCGGTGCTCTGGCTGGACATGCTGCTGGGCACGGCAGCGGGCGCTTACACTCTGTACCTGCTGTATGTGGGCATTCCCATTGTCTATGACATGCCCAAGGAGCGCGGCTTCCTGTTCGCCAGCGCAACAGTGGCCGTCGGCCTGGTGCTTACGGTTGCCCTGCTGGGAGCCACAGTCATACTATGGGAAATGGGCGCGATGCCCGTATTCACCGACGGTTGAGAAAGATATGCCCCTGCTGGAATTCGAACACATCATTCACATCAACGACCCCCGGGAACCGCACCTGCCTACCCTGTCCCGGGCCCAACTGTGGGAAGGTCTGGTATTCCGGACCAAGTACCCGGGACATTTCAACCCTACCCTCAGTACTGAGCTGGAAGACGTGACAGAGACAGGGTTCATCCGCCACCTGCGCTTCGGCACGGCGCGCCTTCGCGATGTCGTGACTCTGCATCATGAGCACGAGATTCAGACCCGCTCGGAAGGGCTTGAGGGGCAAATGTTCGCCCACAGCGTGACGCGAATCGAGGAGCCTGCTGCGGGACACATGCTGGTGCGTTTCTACTACTGCCGCGACTCGGGCAATGTGGACGGGGGGCTGGATGTGGACAGTTATCTCAAGGCTGCCT
>CAYWMC010000123.1:0-7187 GCA_964459345.1 uncultured Klebsiella sp.
TTGCCGGGAATCCAGTAGAAAGGGGCCTTGAGACTCTGCATGGCCTGCGCGAAACGCAGATAGGCTTCCCGCGACGCATCCTGTGCGATGTCGCCGGTACCCAGCACCACGTCAATTGACGTTTCGTTCCGGATCACCAGATCCATCACCTTCTCGAAACTGTCCTGCGTGTTGAGCTTGAGAAGTGCGGCACGGGCATCACGGAACAGATGCGTATCCGTGATCTGCACAACTCTCACTGGAAGTTCCGTGTCTCTATTGGCCATATGTCACGCAGCACAGAAGAATTCGGGCGCATTCAGACTGCGGCCGGCCTGCAGACACAGGCTCAACCACTCGCCCAGGAATTCGTTGATCTGTCGCTTCTCGTCCTGATGGTACATCGTTGGGTTGGGCAGGGCGTAACGCGCCAGAAATCCCCGGTGTCCCTGATAAGCAACGGCCTCGGCGGTCGAGGCGTCGTGATACATGCGAACCAGTATGCCGGGTGGATCTATCCAGTCGCTGACGCTGTTCACCTGCGTGATGGCAAGTGTGCTGGTGTAGGGAAATACTTCCACCACACTGATGCGGACACGCGCCTCGTGACCTTCTTCCACGGGAGACGCAATCACAAACTCGCGCACACATGCGTCAGACAGAGCGCCGGCTTCTGAAAAGCGGGGCAATGCGTCTTCGCGACGGCCGCCAGAATGCACGAATTCCGGGCTTTCCAGACACTTGTTGCGAAAGGATTCTAGTGCAGGCATCAGCTTTAGTAAACGAATAAAATTCGCGTCACAGTCGGCCATCTGCCTGCTCAGATCGATGCGATAACGTGTGTTTCTCATGGGTTTTCCGCGTGTTTTTCCGAGGCCTGCGCGCGCAGTGCGTCCCGGTTCATCATCAGCCACTGCAGTGCAATGATGGCCATCGCATTGTTCATGCGGCCTTCCTGCAGCGCCTGCCAGGCTTGTGTCGAAGATAGCACACGCACGCGGATGTCTTCATTTTCCTCGGGCACCCCGTGTATGCCGCCCGCACCTGCGGAATCGACAAGCCCGCAGAACAGACTGATGAATTCATTGCTGCCGCCAGGGCTGTTGTAATAGTCCAGAATGTGAATCAGTTCACGAATCTCACAATCCGCCTCTTCCACAGCTTCGCGCTGAGCGAGCTCGGCAGCCGACTCGCCCGGGGCAATGATGCCGGCCACTACTTCGAGTAGCCAGGGGCTGCTGCCGCGGGTCTCGGCATCCACCATGGCGCCTATCCGGAACTGTTCTACCAGAACCACTTCGTCACGCACAGGGTCATAGAGCAATACCCCCGCCGCCGCATCGCGCAGGAACAGTTCTCGCGAGAACGCCTGACTCCAGCCGCCGGCATACAGCCGGTGGCGGAGCACCCAGGTGTCCAGAGAGAAGAATCCGCGATATCCCGGCGTACGGGTCAGCACCTGCACATCGGTGGCTCCGAATTCCGGAGAGACGTCACTCATGCGGTGCGGCTGGTGACTTCCAGCAGGTGATAACCGAACTGGGTCTTGACCGGACCCTGCACCGTGTTGGGCTCGGCAGTGAAGACGACGCGGTCGAACTCCTTCACCATCTGACCCGGGCCGAAACGCCCCAGGTCGCCACCCTGATTGCGTGACGGGCAGGAAGAGAACTGGCGCGCGATGGCGGCGAAATCTTCCCCGCCTTCAATGCGGGCTTTCAGATCGAGACAAAGGGCTTCGGTATCAACAAGGATGTGGCGGGCAGTCGCTGAGGCCATGGGAGGGCTCCTGAAAAAAAAGAACCCGCATTATGCCCGAGCCACCTCCCGAAATCGAAGCGGGAATTGTGACGACGGAGCAGCAATGCGGGTCAAGGGCTGTGTGGCACATTCTTGCGGGGCCGCGCCACAGTTGCCTCAGCAGGCGGCAGATCGGTTGAGCTTTTGCAGTCTGTAATTCACCAGAGGTTCCAGCAGACGATACAGAAGACCGCGGGGACGCACAGGGCGTTCCAGGCAGACCAGGCAGATGCAGTCCATGTCGAGCGTGGCCGTGGGCTGATGGGCCTCGCCGGCGTGGCGCACCACAAAGTCGCCGCGCTTGTAACTGCCATCCGCGTCCGAGAAGCTGCCTTGCAGCAGCACGGTAATCTCTTCACCACGGTGTTCATGCTCGGGCATTCTGCCGCCCGCTCTGATGTCATAGATCGCGGTGTCACGGGAAGCATCGGGAACCTGCAGTGGCGCCACGCGCAGCGCCTTGCCAAGCTGCACCCAGCGCAACTTGTCGAGACTGCCGGAGGCAAGCCGGCGCACGGAGCGCGGCAGGAAGCGAGCTGTTTCGTCGGTCTCTGCCGGCTGCGCTGCGGGGCTTGCAGGCTCCGCCACATGCTGACTGACAGCGGCTGCCGACGGGCTGTTCACTCGCGCCATCAGGGTCTCGAAGCTGTCGGCACTCACGGCCTCCGGCGCGAGCCGCGAGAGCATGTGGCCGCCGATGTCTGTCAGCTGCTGAACATGGGCGCGACACTTGCTGCAGAACTCAAGATGCGCGGACACGCAGACTGCTTCGGACAGAGGCAGATTGGCGGTGGCGAAATCAGTGAGAAATCGTGAATCGGGGTGATAGGAAATCATGGGTGACCTGTGCCTTTACCTGTCTATGAGAATCTGAAGCTTGCTCAGTGCCAGCCGGATGCGGGATTTCACGGTCCCCAGTGGCAGATTCAGCTCCTCGGCAATTTCATTGTGTGACTTGCTTTCCATGAACGCTTTCTCCAGCACCAGCGCCTGTTCGTCGGGCAGCGTCGACATGGCATTGCGGATCATGGTTTCGACGCGGCGCTGCTGCAGCTCCACGACGGGTTCGGGCGAATCGGCCTCATGCCAGATGTCTTCAATGTCGATCGTCCTGTCCGCACGCCCGTTGCGGCGAATGAAGTCGATGCGCGTGTTGCGCGCAATCGTGAATATCCAGGTGTTCACGCTGGCCTTGCTGCTGTTGAACGAGGCCGCCTTGTTCCACACCTTGATCATGACCTCCTGAGTCATCTCTTCGGCCAGCGAGCGATCCGCATAGGAAGAGATTCCCTTGGACAGGAAGGCCTTGATCAGAGGGGCGTAGTGATCGAAGAGTTTCTTGAACTCCGCCCGGTCCTGCTGCAGCGCCACCTTGCGGATGGCACCCTCCCAGGGGTCGGGAACGGTCTGAACGCCCCATGTCTGCGTAGTCTTGCGCAGGTTGTTGCTGCTGTTGTCGTCGCTGCTGGACACGTTGTTCCTGTTGGCGCCAAGCGCCTGCTGGTCTGGATTCATGAGTGCTTACGGCTGAGCCTGAACGCTGGATCAGGGAAGTGCAAATTCTTTTCCCTGACGGGCCATTCGGCCCTTGCCTGATCTGATTCCCGGAATCCCCCGTAAGCACACCATCCAGGAGAATTCCACCGTGAACGAGATGACCACGCCAGCAGACCCGCGCAGAAAGAGCCTGCTTCAGGACTTCAAGGCCTTTTACCTTGAGCCCGGCGCTGCCAGTCTGGAAAAGCTTGACCGACTCTACACACAGGACATCGAGTTCCGCGACCCGCTGCACTCCATCCACGGCATTCTGGCATTCAAGAGCTATCTGAAGAACGTCTACGCAGGCCCCTCGGATGTCCGCTTCGAGTATCTGGACGAACACTGCGACGAGCACTGGGCGTCCATTACCTGGATAGCGACCTACCGCCATGGGGCGCTTGACGGTGGCCGCACGCTGACCCTGCGGGGCACCACGCAGATTCGCTTCACGGATCGCATTTTCTATCAGGAAGACTTCTTCGACCTTGGCGCCATGGTGTATCAGCACCTGCCTGTGCTGGGCGCCATTGTGCGCTACATCAACCGCCGCATCCGCCGCTGAGAGGGCCATCATGAATTCTGTCCAGACCTTGCCTGACCACCTCCCGGGACGCCTTCCCGGCTCCGCCGCCCGGTGCCTGCTGGCACTGATACTGCTCGGCCTGAGCAGCCACGTACTGGCCACGACCCCGTGGACAGTCGGCACCGCCTACAAGATCGACGACGGCAGCGTGGCCTATCGCGAACTGCATTATCCGGCGCCAGGACAGCCCGGACTTTCCAGCCGGGTGGACTATCAGGACGCCGCAGGCCAGGTGATCGTCAGCAAGCAGCTGGACTTCTCGCAGTCGCTGACGGCGCCCGCCATCGACCAGATCGACCGGCGCACCAGCACACGGGTGTTCACACGTCACGAAGATGAGCGCCTGCAGGCCGGCTATCAGCGCAACGCGGACTCTGCACTGCGCACTGACTCCCTCAGGCTGAGCCCGAATCTGATCGTCGATGCCGGCTTCGACCCGTTCGTGCGTTCGCAGTGGAGCACCCTGACCTCTGGCCGCCCGGTGACGGCTGCCTTCTTTGTGCCGTCACGACTGGACACCATCACCGTCAGCATCGCGCCTGTGGCGCGCGAGGAATGTGCCGATGTGCAGGGCGATGTGCTGTGCCTGATGGTGAAGCCTGCCGGCATGCTGCGCGTGGTGAGCTGGTTCGTGGAGCCGCTGCGCCTGGCCTATGATCTGGAACGGCAGCGCCTGCTGATGTTCCGCGGCCTGAGCAATCTGCTGGACGCCCGGGGCGAGCCGCAGGACGTGCTGGTGCTGTTCGAATATGACGCGGCGCAACTGGCGGCGCTCGCGCTCACTCCTCCAGCAGGGGAATAGTGAGGATGACGGTGACGCCCTCGGCGTCTCGCAGATTCTCCGCCCGAATCTGGCCGTGGTGGAACTCGGTCACCAGACGCGCAATATGCAGGCCGATCCCCAGGTGCGGCTGGCGCTGCTTCTCCTGGGGTCGCACCGAGATCATGGAATCGAACAGACGCCCTTTCATTTCCTCGGGCAGATAGGGCCCGAAATTGGACACCTTGACCACCGCCTGCTCGCGCGCGCTGTGACAATAGATCGTGATGGGCCTGCCCGGGTAGGTGAACTCCACCGCATTGGCGATCAGCTTGTCCATGAGCTGTGCAATGTACTCCGGCACCCCCAGAATTCTGACCGGCCCTTCAATATCGGTGACCAGCACGAACTCCGGATAAGCCAGGCGGTAGCCTTCCACGCAGCCATTGATGACCCTGGCCAGATCAATCTTTTCCTTCTCCGAGGTCTGCAGCATCTGCTCCAGGCGTGTGGCTTCGCTCATGTTGGTGAGAATCAGATTGAGCCGGCTGATGCCTTCCTCGGCGCGCTGGATGTAGATGGCGGACTCCTTGTCCTGCGACACCATGCCCAGATTCTCGAGCGAGCTGCGCACCACGGTGACCGGCGTGCGCAGTTCGTGCGAGAGCCGCGCGGACATGTTTTCCAGATAGCTGGTGTATTGAGTCAGGCGTTCCACGATGCTGGAGAAGCTGCGGGAAAGATCGCCGATCTCGTCGGAGCTCTTGCTGGCCACGATGCTTTTGCGCAGACGTCCGCTCTCGTCAATGATGCTCTCGGCCTGATTGCGCAGATCGCGGATGCGTCCGGAAATGCGCGAGGCAAAGGCGAACAGTCCGAAGGAGATCACGGCCATCACGCCGAGAATGGTGTTGAACAGCGTTTCCAGCGCCTGATTGCGGAAGGTGCGGATGCCGTTCATGTTCTGATCGACAATCACGGCGCCCATCACTTCGCCATCGGCAACGATGGGGTGCGCGGCTTCCAGAATGCGCGTCTGCGTATCCTGCAGCGTGCGGAACTGAGTGGTCGGCTGTCCCTGCAGCGCCGAGTCGATATGCTGCCCTTCCACCGTGCCGCCCGCGTACAACTCGTCGATGAATTCATTGGAGGGCATGGTGAGGATGCGGTAATAGAGCGGATGCAGAATGCGGTCTTCGATGAAAGCCCAGTACTTGTTGACGCTCGAGACTTCCGGCTCGAGATCCAGCAGCAGGCCTGTGGCTGACTGGATATCGCCGACACTCAGCAGGATGCGACCACCACGGTCGATCACCTGGATGCGGGAATTGGTGTGGCCCATGCCTTCGACGATACGGTCGATCTCGGGCGTCGGGCGGCGCAGCGAGCCGAGGCGCTCGCGATCATTCACATCCGACGTCGCCACGACGCCGGTCACCTCGCGATCCTCGGGGTCGTCCACGTCATAGATGGCGAAGCCGATCTGGTCACCCAGCATCGAGAGCGGCAGACGCAGCTCGATCTCGTAGCCATCCTGCACCTCGTACCACTGGCCGGCGATGCGCTCCTCGTGCAGCAGGGACGTGACGTCCAGCATGTCGGGGCCGATCTCGTAGGCATAGAGAAACTCCGGCCCGCGCGGCGCCACCACATAGCGCTTGAACTCACCCTCGCGGGTGACCAGGGAAATCTGCATGAAGTCGGCGCGGTGGATGCTCAGGCTGTCGGCGCTGCGGTAGACCACGTGGTCGTCCTGCACCTTCAGGTAGGCATAGAGAAAGCGGTTGAATTCGCCGGCCAGCAGCTTGAAGTTCAGGGAACTGTCGTAGTGGTAGTAGCGCGCCCAGGGACTCTGCGGATTGAGCTCGGTGCCGATGGCATCGTCCTTGCCATAGGAAAGCTCGTAGCGCTGATAGTCCTGCCAGTCCACCAGGGTGCTGTCATCCAGGGACAGCGGATAGAACACCGGGTAGACGTAGAGATCGTCGCTTTCGCGGGCGACGCTGTAGCTGCCTTCGTCAAACAGCTCGGGCCGCTCGTTCAGTGCCGTGGCCAGCGCCCGTGCGGTGCCCAGCACAGTCTGCTCCTGGCCGCGGCGCAGGTAGTCTTCCATCTCAAGGATGTATTGGTAGCCAAGCCAGGGAATCACCAGCAGGAAGCTGGACAGGAACACCAGCTTGAAGCGGATGCCGAACGGATTCTTGAGATAACGGGCCATGGTCAGTCGATGTTGCCGGAGGTGTTCTGCGGGTTCCAGCGATACCCCATGCCGTAGACCGTCTCGATGCAGTCAAAGCTTTCGTCCACCAGCATGAACTTCTTGCGGATGCGCTTCACGTGGGAGGTGATGGTGCTGCCGTCCACGAAGATCTTGGATTCCTGCATCAGGATCTGCCTGCTCTTCACGTGACCAGGGAACTTCACCAAGGCGTGCACCATCCAGAATTCAGTCACGGTCAGCGGAACAGGATGGCCGTCCCACTGAATGGTCAGGCGGCCGATGTCCAGGGTCAGCTTGTCGCGCTG
>CAYWMC010000124.1:0-7180 GCA_964459345.1 uncultured Klebsiella sp.
CCGCGGTTCAGCTGCAGCCACTTCTCGCCGCGCACTTCCAGCAGGCCGTTGGGCAATACATTGGACACCGTCACGGTGATGCTGCCCCGCAGCTGATTGCTCTGATCGCTCTCGCCACTGCCAGAGAAGTCGAGGGAGCTGCTGATGTCCGTCGCCAGATCCAGGCCGGTGCTCAGAAACCCTGTCCCCAGCAAGCCCGTTCCCAGCACCTGGTTGTCGCCCACATTCGTCGCATTCTCACGACTGAGGGTGGTGCCGGAGGAATTTCGTGCCGACGTGGATTCATTCAGGCTGATGGTCAGCACATCGCCGATGCGGTGGGCGCGGCGCTGATAAAGGTCCACGGACGAGCCCGCCATGTAGATCGCGCCGTTGTACTGCACCGGCACTACGGGACCGGGCGAGAGCACGGGGGCGAATTCCGGATCGTCCGGTTGCGCAATCATCGTGGGCTGTGACGCGCAGGCGGCCAGCAGGATGCTGGCAATGCTCAGCAGGGCAAGTCGCGTTGTGATTCTGTTCATGGCGGTTCCTCTATGACGATTCTGAATGCTGCTCATGCAGGACTTACAGGTTCTGACTGATGAACTGCAGCATCTGGTCTGCTGTCGAGATCACTCGGGAATTCATTTCATAGGCGCGCTGGGTGGTGATCATGTTCACCAGTTCTTCCACCACGTCCACGTTGGAATTTTCCAGCATGCCCTGCTCCACCATGCCCAGGCCGTTCTGGCCCGGCGTGGATTCCTGCGGGCTGCCGCTGGCGATGGTCTCGCGGAACAGATTGCCCCCCATGGCCTGCAGGCCCGCCGGATTGGCAAAGTCCACCAGGGTCAGGTTGCCCACTTGCGTGGAAGCCGTCTCGCCTGCAATCACGGAGGTTACGGTGCCATCCGTGCCGATGGTCACGGTGCTGGCATTGATGGGAATGCTGATGCCAGGCGCCACGATCAGACCATTGGTCGTCACCAGCTGCCCTTCCGAGCTCATCTGGAACTGGCCGTCGCGGGTGTAGGCGATGGTGCCGTCAGGCATCTGGATCTGGAAGAAGCCGCGGCCGTTGATGGCCACATCCAGCGTCTCTTCGGTGGTCTGCAGCGAGCCCTGCGTGAACATCTTCTGCGTGCCCACGGTGCGCACACCGGTACCCATCTGCATGCCAGAAGGCAACAGCGTGTCCTGCGTGGAATTGCCGCCGGGCTGACGGTAGATCTGATACAGCAGGTCTTCGAACACGACGCGGTCGCGCTTGAAGCCGTTGGTCGCCACGTTCGACAGGTTGTTGGACAGTGCGGACAACTGCTTGTCCTGCGCGCTGAGACCCGTCTGCGAAATGTAGAGAGCTGGATGCATGGTGGTGTTCCTGTGTTATTGAACGCGCAGTAGTGTGGCGGATGCTTCGGAGTTGCGCTCCGAGGTCTGCATCAGCTTGATGTTCAGTTCGTAGTTGCGGGTGAGGCTGATCATCTCGACCATGGCGTCCACCACATTCACGTTGCTGCCTTCCAGATAGCCGGACGCAATGCGCACCGTGCCATCGGCTTCCTGCAGGGCGCCGTCGCGACGACGGAACAGACCATCCGCGCCCTTGACCAGATCCTGCACGTTGGGGTTGACCAGCTTGATGCGGTCCACCGTCGAGAGCACCTGGGGGCCCTGGCCGAGTTCGCGCACGGACAGCGTGCCGTCGTTGCCGATCTCGAGCTTTTCGTGTGGTGGCAGCGCGATCGGGCCGGCGTTGCCGAGGACTGGCAGGTTGTCGCCGGTCAGCACTTCGCCGAACGGACTGATCGTCAGTTCGCCGGCGCGGGTGAAGGCCTCGCTGCCATCGGGTGCCAGCACCGCAATCCAGCCATCTCCCTGCAGGGCGATGTCCATGTCGTTGCCTGTCTGACGCAGAGGACCCTGCGCGAAATCGGAGGCCGGCATCTCTGTCTGCGTGTAGGCACGGGACGCGTAACCATCGCCCACCACCTGCAGCGCACGCGCCTGTGCCATGTCGGCACGAAAGCCCGTGGTGCTGGCGTTGGCCAGGTTGTTCGCGTTGATCGCCTGCGCCAGCATGTTCTGCGTGGCGGCGCTCATGCCGACGTAAAGAGCCTTGTCCATGTCAGTGTCCCCTGCCCGCTGTCATTACAGATTGATGATGGTCTGAGTGGCGGTGTCGGCCGATTCGATGATCTGTGCGGCCGCCTGGAAGTTGCGCTGCGACACGATCAGCTGCACCAGCTGCTCTGACAGATCCACGTTGGAATCCTCGAGCGCACCGGACTGGATGACGCCCAGACCAGCAGTGCCTGCACCGGACGCTGCCGGGCTGCCGGAAGCCGCTGTTTCGGTGAAGCGTGAACCACCGGCGTTGGCCAGTTTGGACTGGTCAGCGAAGTCAGCCAGGGCCACCTCGCCCAGAATCTTGGACTGACCGTTGGAGAAACGCGCGAAGATCGCGCCACGGTCATTCACGTCCAGACCTGTCAACTGCCCCTTGGCAAAGCCGTTCTGGGTGTTCGATTGCACGGAGAAGTCACCACCGAACTGCGTCAGTCCCGTCATGTCGATGCGGAAGTTGGAGTTGGTGGTCAACTCGGCGGCTGCTGTATTGCCCGGCAGCGGGCCGGCACCAGAGGGCTTGCCGGCGGAGTCCAGCGGCGTCCAGTTGGTGATGAAGATCGGGTCCTGCGCCGGGTCGAACAGACCGTCCGAGGTAAAGCGCAGAGAGGCCTTGGCCATCACTGGCGTCGGGTCGATGGCGCCTTCGTCATAGCCGATGTTCTTGCCGTCGACCTGGAAGTACACGCTCCACAGGCTGCCACTGGGGTTGTCAGCCGACGGACGCTCCTTGACGAAGTACTGGGTCAGGGTGTGCTGGATGCCCACGGTGTCGAACATGGCCACGGCGGTGGAGCGGTAGTAGGTTGCCGGGTTGGTCGGGTCGAAGGTATTGAGCTCGAACTGCGTGCCTTCCAGAGTTGCTGCGTCGTCGATATTGCCGAAGATGCTGGCGGTGGTGATCGGCAGATCCTGTCCCTGCGCATTCTTGGCGGCGTCCTTCATGGTGACGTTTTCTTCCAGCGTGAAGTCCACGATACCGCCGATGACGATCGCGTTGTTGGTCTTGTTCGCGAGGTTGGCCAGCTGCTGGGTAGGCTGCACAGTGGAGACAATGGTGGCGCCCGTCAGTGGGTCGCGCGTTGAGGCTGCCACCGTGATATCACCACGGCCATTCTCGCCACCGCTGAACACCAGGTTCGCGCCATTGTTTTCACGCACTTGCAGCACGGGGTCGCCATCAGCATTGTTCACCACCAGGGCGCTGAGATTGCCCGTGGAATTGTTGATCTGGTTGGCCAGATCGGTGAAGCGGTCGCCCTGAGCCGTTTGCGCCGTCTCGAAGGCAAAGCCGTTGATGGAGAAGCGCAGTGGCAGGTTCGGGTTCACGTCATTGTCGAAAGCGCCCTTGTTCTCGGGGTCGCCACGGTTGGTGGCCGTGATGTAGGCGATGGTGGTTGCAGCCGCCGTGATGCCCGACACGTTGGCGAACTGTTGCGCCACCTGGCTGGCGGTGGCACCGGCAGCGACGGTGACCAGCTGCTTGATGCCGGCACTGTCGATCACTTCGATGGTCTCTGATGCATAGCCGTTGGTGACCGCGGCTGCGCCGGTATTCTGCACTTCGCTGCCGACGAAGGTGGCAATGGACGCGAAATCCAGGTCCGGGCCGCTGCCGTTCACTGCTGCACCGGGGTTGCCGATCACGTACGGGCCGGCCGCAGGCACGGTAACCGCCACGTTCAGTTCAGAATCAGGGCCGGTTCCCACCGTCTCGATGATCACTTCGCCGGTCACGGTGTCCAGACGCGCCCGCACCTGCTGCTGCCCGAGCGGGAACGCGAAGTTGGTGTCGGTGTTGATGGCATTCTGGATGGCATCGATCACTTCCTGGCCCGTGTCATAGTCCTCGTCCAGCGTGATGGCATTGGAGGTCAGTGTGCCGAGGGTGGCATCTTCGTAAGTGATCGTGAACGTGTAGTTGTCGGCGCTGAAGTCGTAGCCATTGGAGACGCTCACGTCGCCGGTGATGCGCGCCGGCAGACTGTCTGTCTCGACAGCCAGGGACTTGTAAAGCGGATCAATGATCTCGAACACAAAGCTGCCGTCGGCGCCGATGGACGCTGTCACTACGCCGTCCAGGCCAGAGGCATTGATCTGCTTCTGAATCTCGTCTTCCAGAGCCTCGATGCCGGACTCGGCGAACTCGCCCAGTGTGGCCGCGGGACCGCCGGACGCGCGGTAGTCTTCGCTCAAGGTAATCTGCACCGGGGTCTCGTCGTCCACCGTGATCGTGAAGCTGGTTTCACGGGCTCCGGAGAAGTCCAGGTTGGTGGTGTCCAGAGTACCGGCGCGGCGTGGCGTCGCGAACTCGACGATCTGGGTGAAGTTGACGCCGCCGCTGACATTGGTGGTCGGGTTGATCGTCAGTGTCTGCGCGCTGGCCGCGGTGGTTTGGAACGTAATATTGCCCAGATTGTCGATAGCCACGTTGACGCGGCCCAGCAGTCCGGCGCTGGTGTTGATCTGCGCCTGCAGGTAATCCTCGAGGGCCTCGTTGCCGGAGAAGTTGCCGCCGCCCAGGGCCAGTGCCGCTGCACCGGTGTTGCTGAAGTCCTGGTCGATGACGATTTCGCGTGAAACGCCATCCAGAGTGATGGTCAGCCCGGTGGGGGGTGCATCCTTGCCGCTGACGTCAGTGGCCGACACGATATTGGCGGCCAGGCCCTGCACGGCGTTGATGGTGATGCGCGAGTCATCGCCCTGCGCTGCTGTCTCGAGCTGCAGACGGTTGTTGACCAGCGAGACGTTCACCGCATTGGCGCCGGTAAAGCCGGCTGCCACCAGTGCTGCATCCACGGCGGCTACCACGGCAGCGCCGTTGGCGGCGTTCACGGTATCCAGATCGATGGCGGCAAAGGGGCCGCCGTTCACGCTGATGGAGAAGCCCTGGGCGCCGGCACCTGCCACGAAGTTGATCCCGCCATTGATGTTGGAGTTGCCGACTGTACGAGCCGACGTCGTGCCGGAGAAGTCAGTGCCATCGGTGGAGATCGTGCCTGCGACAATGGCCGGCACCGCTGTGCGTACGCCCAGCTGCGGAGCCCCTGACAGGCCCGCATTGGTGACGACGCGGCTGCCGATGATGGACGAAGGACGCGCAGTGGCGTCGAGGTTCAGTCGCGTGGTCACAAGAGTTGTGGCCTGGGGCGCTACGTCACCGGTGGTCACGCGCAGGTCCGTCAGCGGACCGCCGCCAGTGGCCTTGCCGTCTGCCGTGGCGGCGAAGCCCTGCAGGCGCTCGCCTGTCTTGTTCACGATATAGCCGCTGGCATCAGTGCCGAAGGCGCCGGCGCGGGTAAACACGTTGCCGCCTTCGCACTTGAGGATGAAGAAGCCGCCGCCGTTGATGGCCAGGTCCAGCGTGTTGTCAGTAAAGGAGATATTGCCCTGGGCAAAGTTCTGGGCAATGGCCTGCACGCCCACACCGCCACCCTTCTGGTTGGCACCGCCACCGAGAACCGATGCGGCGTAGACGTCCGCGAACTCCGTACGCGATGACTTGAAGCCATTGGTGCTGGCGTTGGCAATGTTGTTGCCCGTTACCGAGAGTTCTTCCTGCGCCGCGTTCAGGGCGCTCAAGCCGATATTGAAACTCATGTTCTCACCTCTTCAATGTGCTGTATTCAGTTGATCTGGATGACTTCGTCCAGTGACTTGGGGCCGACGCCGGCCAGGTTCAGCGTGAGGGAGCCACCGGGCTCGATCGTCACGCTGTTGACGTTGGCGCTCAGGAAGGTCGGCACGGCTTTGGCGGCTTCGCCATCGGCAGCGGCCACGCGGAAGGTGTACATCCCGGCGGGGAAACGCTGCTCATCGGCATTGAAGCCTGTCCACAGGAACTCGGGGCGGCCGCTGGCCTGCGGGCCAAGGTCATAGCTGTCCACCAGGGTGCCGGCCTCGTTGTACACGCTCAGCGTGGCCTGGGACGTACTGTCCTCGAGATCGGCGATGACACTGATGCCACCGGTGGCCCCCAGCGCTGTCGTATCACTCTTCACGTGCACCGGACGTCCCACCAGGGAAGTGGCCTGCAGATGCTGGGTCGACTGGAACGCGCTGGCGAAGCCTGCAAAGCTCGCGCTCATCTTCTGGGACTCTTCCAGAGACGAGAACTGCGCCAGCTGGGCCACGAATTCGCCGTTGTCCTGGGGTTTGGTCGGGTCCTGATTCTCCAGCTGCGCTACCAGCAGCTTGAGGAACTCGTTGCGCCCCATCTCGTTGTTCTTCTTGGTATCTGCAGCACTCTCGCGAGTCAGCGAGTAATCCGCCAACACCTTGCTCAAGGCACTTCCACTATTCACTTCACTCATGAGGGTCTCCTGGTGACACTCTCGGTATCGATTTCAAAAACTGGTGCGTTGTTCCGTCTGTGCCCTTACTGGCCCATCGACAGCACTCGCTGCATCATGGTTTTCGCGGCATTCATCACATCGACGTTGGTCTGGAAGGCGCGCGAGGAAGAGATCATGTTGGTCATCTCCTCCACGATGTTCACGTTCGGGTAGTACACATAGCCGTTCTCGTCAGCCAGCGGATGCTCTGGCTCGTAACGCTCCTGATGCGGCGCGTCGGATTCCAGAATGCCCATCACCTGCACGCCCTGACCCATGCCCTGTTCGCCGGCAAAGGCATTGGCATCGGGGTTGTTCAGCAGCCCTGCGGCAATGGTGGCGAACACGGGATGCTTGGCGCGGTACACCTGCCCGGGGCTCGCGGCGGCGCTGTTGGCATTGGCCATGTTGCTGGCGGTGGTGTTCAGACGGACGCTCTGGGCGCTCATCGCGGAACCGGAAATATCGAAAATGGACATCAGGCTCATGGTTATTCTCCGCGCAGCGCTTTCATCATTCCGGCGAACTTGCCGTTGAGAAACTGGAAGCTGGCCTGATGCTCGAGTGCATTGCGGGCGAAGCTGGCGTTCTCGATCTGCTCGTCCACCGTGTTGCCATCAATGGAGGGCTGCAGCGGCGTGCGGTACAGCAGCTCGCCTTCATTCATGGCGCCTGCAGGACTGCCGATGTGACGCGGGTTGCTGGTGCTGATCGTCATCTCGCCCCACTGCATGCCC
>CAYWMC010000125.1:0-7175 GCA_964459345.1 uncultured Klebsiella sp.
CTGCATCCAACCGAATCACGCATGTCGCCCACGGCCACGCGTCGCAGCCGCAGCTCACGGTGGATCCGGTCGTCGTCATGCCAGAGACAGACTCGAAGACCGCATCCGCGAGCGAGCTGGCCTCATGGGTCAGAAGGAACGGCAAGGCGCCGAACAGGGGAACCACGAACCAGGCGGTTGCCGTGATCAGGAACATCTGGCGGGGTTGCAGGTGCGGGGAACGATGCAGATGCCCGATCACCATGCAGCTCACGCCTGTGAGCATGCCGGCAAAGGCACTGGTGAAGAAGGCGCCTTGATTGCCTGTCCCGAGCGCCAGGCCAAGAAACGCGGGGAATAGCTGCAGCAAGGAGATACCGCAGAGGACGACACCAAGGACGATCAGAACTGGACTGAAGGTTTTCATGGCGCCAAGGTAAGGCGGGGGCTCGTAAAGTCTCCATTCCCCGAATCAGGTTTCCCGCAACAAACGCGTAAAAATTTGCGGCAGAGCCGACAGTATTCCCGGGGCCACCCGTAATAGCGGGCGAATTCAGAATTTTTGGCGTGCCGCTGATCTCAGGGCTTTGCCCAGCGTATACCAGCGCAAAGGCAGCGGCGTTCCGCTCTCGCATTTACACTTGTCAGCATTCCAAGAGGTTTACCCCAATTGAAACGAGTCATTCTGCCCATCGCGATACTGGCCGGCGCGCTGCTGGTATTCGTCACTCTGGTGCGCAATCCCGAGCGACTGGAAGCCGTGGCGCCCGAACAGGCACTGACCACTGTGCGCGTGGCTCCCGTGCAGCCGCAGTCGATATCCATGGAAGTGAAATCCCAGGGCAAGGTGCAGGCATCACGCCGCGTCAGTCTCTCGGCCGCGGCAGCCGGGCCTGTATCCTGGGTCTCGCCGAACCTTGTGGCGGGTGGCTACTTCGCCGAAGGTGAAGCCATCCTGCGTCTGGACAGCAGCGATTTCGAGAACACCCTGATCCGCAGCCAGAGCAGCGTCGCGCAGGCTGAAACCGAAGTTCGCCACGCCAATACCGAGCTGGAGCGCTACCGCGAACTGGCAGCACGCCGCCTGGTCAGCGAATCCCAGTTGCAGGAACTGCAGCGTCAGGCCGACATCGCCGCCGGCAGACTCAAGGACGCCCAGGCCAATCTGTCCCAGACCGAACTCGAGCTGCGCCGCAGTGAAGTGCGCGCCCCGTTTGCCACCATCGTCGAAAGCACCAGCATCGAGCTGGGCCAGCACGTGAACCGCGGCACCGCCCTCGCCACACTGCTGAGCGCGGACGAAGTGGAAGTGCGCCTCCCACTGGCACTGACCCAGCTTGGCTACCTCGACATTCCGCTTGGACATCGCGGTGAACTGCCAGAGGAATCCCAGCCACCCGTCACGCTGCAGGGCATGTTCGGCGGCCAGCTGCACACATGGACCGGACGCCTGGTGCGCACGGAAGCCGGCATCGATGCCTCCAACAATGCCGTGCAGGCCATCGTCCGCGTGGACAATCCCAGCTCGGTGGGAGGCACGGAAGAAGACACGCAGGCCATTCCCCTTCCCGTTGGCCTGTATGTGGAAGCCACTATTGCCGGCAAGTCTGTCGACAACATCGTGTCCCTGCCCCGGGAAGTGATCCGCGGCGGCACCCAGGTGCTGGTGGTGGACTCGGAGAACCGCATGCACTTCCGCGACGTCGAGATCCTGCGCCTGGAGAGCGACCGCGTGCTGATCAGCGGGGGCCTGCGCGCGGGTGAGCTGATCTGCATGTCACCCATTCAGGCTGTCGTCGATGGCATGGCCGTCCAGGTCGTGCAGCAATGAGAACCGTCGTCACCTGGTTCATCGACAACCCCATCGCCTCGAACCTTCTCATGATGGTGTTTCTGGTGGCGGGCACCCTGTCCTTCATCAACACGCGCCAGGAAGAATTTCCGAGCATCGAGACCGGCACCATCCAGGTCAATGTGCCCTACCCCGGCGCTGCGCCCGCCGAGGTGGAACAGGCCGTCTGCGTGCATCTGGAAGCCGCGCTGCAGAACATGGAAAACATCGAGCGCATGACCTCCACTGCCCGCGAAGGCGGCTGTGCAGCGACTCTGCAGCTGGCGGCCGGCGCCGACCTGAACCGCGTGCTCAATGAAACCAAGAGCACCATCGACGGCATCACCACCTTCCCGGCCGACATCGAACAACCGACCGTGCTCTCGTTCTCCCCTGCCAGCACTGTCATGTCCCTGGCGCTGGTGGCAGACACTGACGACGCCAGCCTGAAGGAGATTGGCGAGCAGATCCGGCTGGAGTTGATCGACCTCGACGGCATTTCCAGGGTGGAAATCAGCTACATCCGTCCGTACGAGATCTCGGTGGAAGTCTCCGAGTTCACATTGCGCCAGTACAATCTTTCGCTGAGCCAGATCTCCAACGCCATCAACAACAATGCCATGGACATGCCGGCAGGCACCTTGCGCACCGCTGGCGGCGAAATCCTGCTGCGCAGCAAGGGCCGCATGTACACCGGGGCAGAATACGAGAATATCGTCGTCCGTTCCTTCCCGGATGGCTCGCAGCTGCGCCTGGGTGACATCGCTACCGTGCGCGACGGCTTCGAGGAGGGCTATCTCACCGCCCGCGTCAATGGCAGAAATGCCGCCATCGTCGAGATCTACCGGGTGGGCAATGAAGACACCGTGCGCTCGGCCGAGCGCGTGAAGCAATACGTGGCCGAACGCCAGGCGCGCATGCCGGCCAGCGTGGAACTCATGGTGCTGACGGACGACGCCAAGGGCCTCAAGGAGCGCATCGCCACCGTGGCCGGCAATGCCTATTCCGGCTTCATCCTGGTGCTGATCGTGCTGACCCTGTTCCTGCGCTTCAAGACGGCCATCTGGGTGGCGGCGGGCATTCCCATCGCCATTTGCGGTGCGCTGGCCCTGTTCCCCTCACTCGGCATCACGATCAGTTCGCTGACCATCATGGCCTTCATTCTGGTGCTCGGCATCATTGTGGACGACGCCATCGTAGTGGGGGAACGCGTGTTCGTGTTCGAGCAGCAGGGCATGTCGCCCCGCGAAGCGGCGGCCGAAGGCACGCTCAGTGTCTCGATTCCCGTGATCTTCGGCGTCCTGACCACGATTGCTGCGTTCCTGCCGCTGCTGATCCTGAGCGGCCCGATGGGGGCCTTCTTCAATGTGATCGGGGGCGTAGTGTCGCTGTGCCTGATCGCCAGCCTCATTGAATCCCAGCTGATTCTGCCGGGCCACCTGTCACACCGCCGCACCAAGGGCTACTTCATGGAAGGCAGCCCGCTGGTCGAGCGCTGGCTGGCACTGCAGAAGAAGATTTCCAATGGCCTGGAGCACTTCGCCCGTGATGTCTACCAGCCGGCCCTGCGCACCTGCCTGGACTATCGCTATGCTACCTGGGCAACTGCCACGGCCATCATTCTGATCACGATCGCGCTGCTGATGAGTGGCCGGGTGATCTTCCAGTTCTTCCCTGCGGTGGAAGGTGACCGCATCTACGCCAGCATCCAGATGCCCGAAGGCGTGGCCGTGGAAGTGACGGAAGAGGCGCTGGGCCGCATTGAAGCTGCCGCCGCCGAACTGGTGCTGGAACTGGAAGCCGAACTGGATGCCCGCATTGAAGAAGGCGACGCTCCGGCCTCGCCTGGCGTGGTGGTGGAGAACACCCTCACTACCCTGGGCTCCCGCATCAATCGTGGCGGCCCGGCCATGGGCCGCAGCGGTGCCGGCGGCAGCCATATCGCCGAAGTCGTCATGATCCTGAGCGCCTACGACGACCGTGGTCAGATGCGTGCCAATGAGATCCGCGACCGCTGGCGCGAGAAAGTGGGCGTCATACCCGATGCACTGGAACTCAATTTCGTGTCCGACTCGTTCTCCGCAGGGCAGGCTCTGAGCTTCCGCCTGGAGGGTCGCAGTGAAGACAATCTGCGCATCGCGACGGCCGAGCTGCGCGAGGCGCTGGGCCGCTACCCTGGCGTGTTCGACATCAGTGATTCCTTCCGCGCCGGCAAGCAGGAAGTGCAGATTGAAATGCTGCGCGAAGGCGAACTGCTGGGCTTCACGCTGGACGATATTTCCCGCCAGGTACGCCAGGCCTTCTACGGCGCAGAATCCCAGCGCATTCAGCGCGGCTCTGACCAGATCAAGGTGATGGTGCGTTACCCCGAGAACGAGCGCCAGTCCATGGGCAACCTGGAAGACATGCTGCTGCGTACCCCCAACGGCGGTGAAGTGCCGCTGTCCAGCGTCGCCAGGCTGTCGCTGGGCAACAGCTACTCCAGCATCAACCGCGAAGACGGCCGCCGGGTGATTACGGTGAATGCCGACGTCAACCGCACAGTCAGTGCGCCCGAGCAAGTGACCCGGGAAATTGCTGCCGAGTTCACGCAGCGCTGGCGCGACGACTACCAGGTCACCATGGCGCTGAGTGGCGAAGGTCAACAGCGTGACGAGTCGCTGGGCAGTCTGCTGTCCACCTATCCGCTGGCCCTGCTGATCATCTTTGCCCTGCTGGCGATTCCGTTGAAGTCCTACGGACAGCCACTGATCATCATGAGCGTGATTCCGTTCGGTGCCATCGGCGCCATCATGGGTCACTTCATCATGGGCCAGGAACTGGTGTTCTTCTCGCTCATCGGCATTGTCGCCCTGGGGGGTGTGGTGGTGAATTCCAGCCTGGTGCTGGTGGACTACATCAACAGCGAGGTCGCTGCCGGTCACAGCCTTGAGGAAGCCGTAGCGAATGCTGGCGTGGCGCGATTCCGTCCGATCTTCCTGACATCGATGACCACCTTCATCGGTCTGGTGCCGCTGATGGCAACGCCGACCCCGGCAACCTTCTTCATCGTGCCGATGGCAATCTCGCTCGCCTTCGGCGTGCTGTTTGCCACCGTGATCACGCTGTTCCTGGTGCCGAGCCTGTACATGATCCTCTACGACTTCGCGACCCATCGCGCACACGTGGAAGATCACAGCCGCACGCCTGTCGCCATCCCCTGACAGAAGACGCCGTGGTGTCGGAACAACCGGCACCACGGCACACTCTGACATTGTTCAGCCCGCGCTCAATACTCTGTTCAGATCGTCTCGCCTGTAAGGCTTCTCCAGCACCTGCCACTGTGACGCAATGACCTGACGGCTCTGATCGTCCAGATATCCTGTAGTCACAATGATCTTCACCTCGGGCAGATGCGCGCTCACCCATCCGGCCAGTTGCACGCCGTCGAGCAGCCCCGGCATGGCGATGTCGGTGAAAAGAATGTCCACTTTCTGAGTACGCAGCAACTCCCGGGCAGCATCGCCCGACTCGGCTTCGAGCACCCGGAACCCGAGGTCGGCAATCATGCTCGCGGCAATGCGGCGCAGAAACAGCTCGTCTTCCACCAGCAGCACCGTACGCGCCGCGACCTCTGCCACCTGATCTGCCTCATGGCGGGGAACGTCTGCCGCCAGGTCATGGGATGTCAGCAGCGGCAGGTAGATGCGGACCGTAGTGCCCTCCTCTTCCACGCTGTCAATCTGGACCGTGCCATGCAATTGCCGCGCGAAGCCGTACACCATCGACAGACCAAGGCCAGTGCCGTGGCCCCGCTCCTTGGTGGTGAAGAAGGGCTCGAAAACACGGCTGCGAATGGCGTCTGGTATTCCCGTGCCGTTGTCCTGCACTGTGATGACGGCATAGCGGCCCTGTGGCAGTTCCAGCGCATCGCTGCCCAGCAGGATCTCTTCCGTGCTTATGACGATCTGCTTCTCCGTGCGCGCCTTCAGGGCATCTCTGGCGTTGAGCAGCAAATTGATGATCGCATTGCTGAACCCTGTCTTGTCCAGTGAGACCCACAGAGGTTGGGGCGACAGGCGGATGCGCAATTGCGCGTGCTTGCCTGCGGTGGTCTCCATCAGAGGAGTCAGTTCCTGCAGCTGCGAATTCACTTCGCAACTGCGCACTTCCAGCGTCTGCCGGCGTGCAACCGACATCAGCGAGCGGGTGACTTTCGACGCACGCAGCGCTGCATCGAGTGCACTGCGCGCGTGCTTCGCATCCTGTGAGCCCAGGCGCTGCAGGTCGAGATAGTCCAGGTTGGCAATCACGATGCCCAGCAGGTTGTTGAAGTCGTGAGCAAGCCCACCGGTCAATTGCCCGATGGCCTCCATCTTCTGCGATTCGCGGGTTTTCTCTTCGAAAAGCTTTTTCGCACTCAGATCGCGAATCATGCCGATGAATTCATTGGCGCCATTGATGCTGACTGACTTGACGGACAGCTCCGCAGGGAACTCGTCGCCGTTGGCCCGGCAGGCGGTGACTTCCAGCGTGCGATTGATGACAGAGCTGACAGCGAGCGGATCATGGTGCTGCAATGCGTGAGCGTGGGCTTGTCGCCAGCGCTCTGGAACAATCAGGCCGGAAAGCATCTTGCCAACGGCGTCCTGCTCGCTGTAGCCGAACAGCTCCACCGCGGCCATGTTCCATTCCGTGACGATGCCCCGATTGTTCATGGCCACCATGGCATCCGGGGCACTGTTGATGATCTGTGATGTGCGGTAAAGCATGTCGGCGCGCGCTTCGGCGATGCGCAGGCGCTGGAAGTAGGCCAGTGTGACCAGCAGGCTCAGCAGAAGGGAAACGAACAGGACGATGAGCGGCGTGAAACTCTGATTCTGCGCCAGAAATTCCGGACTGGCTTCGGCGAATATCTGCAGATTCCGCGTGCCCACATCGAGCACCTGACTCATCAGGAAGGGCCGCTCTTGCGACAGCGTGGCTGGTTGCGCCAGAGCAGTGTCGGGATCATTGGCGTACAGCAGGTAGGCGGCGGCAGGATCCGTCACATCGAAGATCGTCACGCTCGCGTCGCTGATCAGAGCGGCACTGGTCTGATTGAGCAGGTCATCGTAGCGAATCACGGCCACGACGAAACCCGTGAATGGCCCGTCACCATCCCGGCCTTCCGGCCGCAGTGGCCACAGCAGCAACGCGCCGGGCGACAATTCCCGCCCCTGATTCTGGACCAGATCCAGGGGCGGCGTCAGGACGGGCTGGCCCAGCAGCAGCGCCTGATCGATGGTGCGCTGCCGGGAGGGGTCGGAGTGAATGTCGAAGCCGAGGGCGCCCAGGTTGGCGTCCAGGGGCTCGATGTGAAACACCACCACATAAAGGTCCTTGC
>CAYWMC010000126.1:0-7146 GCA_964459345.1 uncultured Klebsiella sp.
ATTCTCAAGACTCTGGGATGTACGTCCGGGCAGATCATGTACCTGTACATGGGCATCCAGGTGGTGCTGGTGTTCTTCGCGATCATCATCGGTTCCTTCCTGGGCTGGGGTATCCATTCGCTGATTCTGCAGGCGCTCAGTTCGGTCATTCCGATCGTGCTGCCACCGGCGGGCTACTCGCCTTACGTCGTGGGCTCGATGACGGCCATCATCTGCCTGCTGTCCTTCGCGCTGCCCCCCCTGCTGTCTCTGCGCAAGACCTCGCCTTTGCGCGTGCTGCGCAAGGACCTGGACGACAACACTCTGAGTGCGCGACTGCCCTACGGCATTGGCCTTGCTGGCTCGCTGGTGCTGATTCTGTGGTACAGCCAGGATGTGCTGCTGACCTCCATTCTGGTGCTCTCGGTGGCAGGCGTGGTGGTGGTGCTGTCGGGGCTGTCCTGGCTGATCCTGCGCTCCAGCACCAGTGTCGGCATGAAGGCCGGCAGCGCCTGGAAGCTGGCCATGTCGGCCACGCGCCGCCGCCGCAAGCAGAACACGCTGCAAGTGCTGGTGTTCTCGCTCACCATCATGTGTCTGCTGGTGCTGACGCTGCTGCGCACCGATCTGATCGAAGACTGGCAGGCCCAGGTGCCCGAAAACACGCCCAACCACTTCCTGATGAATGTCACCGGCGCCCAGGTGCCGGGCATCGAGACCTTCTTCCGCAACAACGGCGTCGAGCCGAATCAGTTCTTCCCGATGATGAGCGCAGGCATTACCCGCATCAACGGCGAGACACCCACGCCGCGCTGGGACGATGACGACGATGATGAAGGCGAACAGAACAGCGTGACCGAGCGGGCGGGCGATCAGAACGCCGGCCCCGCAGCCGCCGAAGGTGCAGCGGGCGAAGCAGGCGAAGGCGAACGTCGCCGCGTCAGCAACCGCCAGGTGACCTGGGTGGCCGAGCTGCCCCGTGACAATCAGATCGTGGCCGGCACCTGGTGGGATGAGAATCCACAGCCGGGCTTCGTGTCGCTGGAAGATGACTATGCCGAGCGTCTGGGCGCCAGCCTGGGGGACATCATCGAGTTCGACATCGGCCAGGGGCAGCTGATCGAGGCGCAGGTGCAGAGTCTGCGCAGCGTGCGCTGGGACAACATGCAGCCCAACTTCTTCGTGATCTTCTCCCCGGGCACGCTGGACGCCATGGGTGGCACCTACCTGTCCACGGCGCTGATGGCCATGGAGCAGAAGTCGCTGATCAATGACCTGCTGCGTGAATATCCCACCATCGTGGTCATCGAGATCGATGCGCTGATCGAGCAGATCCAGACCATCATTGCCCAGGTCACCTCGGCCATCGAGCTGATCGCCTACCTGGTGCTGGCCTGCGGAGCCCTTGTGCTGCTGGCCTGCGTAACGGCCACGCTGGATGAGCGCTTCCGCGAGAATGCCATCCTGCGTACACTGGGCGCAGGCCGCAAACTGATTCTCAGCAGTCTGTTCATTGAATTTGCCAGCATCGGCCTCATTGCTGGCATCATCGCGACGCTTGGCGCGGAAGGCAGCCTGTACTACCTGCAGACGCAGGTGTTCCAGCAGGAATTCAACCTGCACTACTGGGTGTGGCTGGCCGGTCCGCTCATGGGCATGGGCGTCATTGCCGTGCTCGGCGTCACGGCCACGCGCCGCGTCGTCAACACCAGCCCTCTCACCGTGCTGCGTCACATCGGCTGAGAGACACCCGAATGCAAGGCAGGAGATCATCATGAAAAGAGTCATGTCACACAGTGTCTGCGCATCGCTGCTGGCCGCCGCCGTGCTGCTGTCTTCCAATGCCATGGCCCAGATCCAGGTGATTGAGCCCGAGTTCGAGATCCAGGAAGTCAGCCGTGCCTGTCTTTACGGTGACTGCCTCAATGGCTACGGCACCCTGGAGATCACCACCAATGTGGGCAAGAACCTCTACCGAGGCAATTTCAAGGACGGCAAATACCACGGCAACGGCAAGCTGGAAGAAATGCTGACGGTGACCACTCGCGCGTATTACGACGGCAACTGGGACATGGGCATTCGCAATGGTCGCGGCACTTACTGGAATGGCACGGGCAATCTGTATATCGGCCAGTGGCGCAATGACAAACGTGACGGACAGGGCTCGTATTTCTTTGGCGTGAAAGACTGGACGCCCAACAAATATTCCGAATTCTGGCTGTCTGAAAACGTCGAAAACTACACAGGCGGTTTCCAGAATGACCTCTACCACGGCCAGGGAACTTACCGTTGGACGGACGGTCAGAAGTACGTCGGCGAATTCTTCGCCAACGACAAGCACGGGCCGGGCACCTTCTATTATCCGAGTGGCACGATTCGTCCCCAGGTCTGGGAGTTCGGCGATTTCGTCCGCTGATCTTCACCGCTCGAAACCCGTTTCATCGCAAGGAATCACCATGGATCTGCAAGCAATACGCCGCGAGTACCTCAAGGGCGGGCTCGACGACGCCGACCTGACGGCAAACCCCCTCGAACTGTTTTCGCGCTGGCTGCAGGAAGCCATCGACATGGGCCTGCCCGATGCCAATGCAATGACCGTGGCCTCGGTTGGCAAGGACGGGCAACCCAGCCAGCGCATCGTGCTGCTCAAGGGTGTCGACGAGAAAGGCTTCACGTTCTTCACCAATTACGAGAGTCGCAAGTCCCGCGAGATTGGCTGCAATGCCAGGGTGAGTCTGCATTTCCCGTGGCACAGCATCGAGAGGCAGGTGGAAGTGTCAGGCGTGGCAGAGAAGATCAGTGCGGCCGAGTCCCGCGAGTACTTCCATGCGCGTCCGCGTGAGAGTCAGCTGGCCGCATGGGCATCGGCCCAGAGCCGGCCGCTGAAGTCGCGGGACGTTCTGATCGGGCAATGGGAGGCCATTGGCCGCAAATATCAGCAAGGAGAGATTCCGCTGCCGGAATTCTGGGGTGGGTATCGCGTGCGGCCCCACCAGATCGAATTCTGGCAGGGCGGTCAGCACCGTCTGCATGACCGTTACGAATACACGCTGCAGGCGGGCGAACACTGGAAAGTGGAGCGTCTGGCCCCTTGAGGCCAGAGCAGCTGCACTGTTGTGTGTAACTCCCTCAGCCTTTCCAGGGCTTGAGCTTCTTCTCGATCAGCACTTTCTTCAGGCGGGCATACTGGGGCAGACCATTCTTGTAGGGCGGGTAGTCTTCGCCCTGGATCAGCGGTGAGAAATAGTCCCTGGCTGCCTGCGTGATGCTGAAGCCGTCGGCGCTGATGAACGAGCGCGGCATGGTTTTCTCCACGTTCGCGACATCCGACAGCTTCGCTTCGCCCACACTCCAGCTGTATTTTTTCCCGGCCTTGCGCACGATGGTGGGCATCACGGCATTCTTGCCCGCCAGGGCAAATTCCACCGCTGCCTTGCCCATGGCGTAGGCCTGGTCCACGTCCGTGCCCGACGCAATGTGACGCGCCGCGCGCTGCAGGTAGTCGGATACGGCCCAGTGATACTTGTAGCCCAGTTCCTTCTTCACCATCTCTGCCACGAAAGGCGCCACGCCGCCCAGTTGCACGTGCCCGAAGGCATCTTTGCCGCCGGCGTCGGCGAGGAAACTGCCGTCCTTGTTCTGTGCGCCTTCAGAGACCACGATGGCGCAATAGCCGTAGGCCTTCACACAGCTCTGCACCTTCTTGAGGAATTTCTTCTGATCGAAGGCAATTTCAGGGAACAGAATGATGTGCGGGGCATCGCCTTCCTGTTCCGCCGCCAGACCGGCAGCTCCTGCGATCCAGCCGGCATGCCGGCCCATCACTTCCATCACGAACACCTTGGTGGAACTCTCGCACATGGACGCCACATCGAGGCCGGCTTCGCGGATGGACACTGCCACATACTTGGCCACGGAACCGAAGCCCGGGCTGTTGTCGGTAATCGGCAGGTCATTGTCCACAGTCTTGGGCACGCCGATGCACTGAATGGGGAAGCCGGCGCGGATGCTCAGTTGCGCCACCTTGTTCGCGGTGTCCTGGGAATCACCGCCCCCGTTGTAGAGGAAGTAGCGGATGTTGTGTGCCTTGAAAACTTCCATCAGGCGTTCGTACTCGGCCTGATTCTCTTCGAAACTTTTCAGCTTGTAGCGGCAGGAGCCGAACGCGCCCGCCGGGGTATGCCGCAGCGCAGCGATGGTGGCTGCAGACTCCTTGCCGGTGTCGATCAGCTCTTCCCGCAGGGCGCCGATGATGCCGTTGCGGCCCGCATAGACTTTCCCTATCCTGTCCTTGTGCAGCCGGGCGGTCTCGATGACGCCGCAGGCACTGGCATTGATGACGGAAGTGACACCGCCCGACTGGGCATAGAAAAGGTTTGCTTTGGCCATGGTAAGGGAACCTGCTAGTCTGCCGGTTGAATGAAGCGGCGATGTTACCCCGGCGCCCGATTGCAAGGCAACGCGCCCACTCTCTCTGAACCTGCAGGAAAAAAGACATGCGAATCACGATAGGCCTCTCGGGCGCCAGTGGCCTGATCTATGGCATCCGGATGCTGGAAATACTCAAGACAGTGCCAGAGGTGGAGACGCATCTGGTGCTCTCGCAGGGCGCGAAGATGAACATCGCCATCGAGACCCAGTGGGCGCTCAATGATGTGCTGGCGCTCGCTGATCACGTGCATCCCATCAACGACATGGCGGCGTCCATTGCCAGTGGTTCGTTTCGCACCGACGGCATGATTGTGGCGCCGTGCTCCATGAAGACACTGTCTGGCATTGTGCATTCCTATGCGGACAATCTGCTGGTGCGGGCCGCCGATGTGGTGCTCAAGGAGCGTCGTCGGTTGGTGCTGATGCCGCGGGAATCGCCGCTGCATGCCGGACACTGCGAACTGCTGCTCAAGGCCTGCCAGCTGGGGGCCGTCATCGCGCCGCCCATGCCGGCGCTGTACAACAATCCGCAGACCATCGACGACATCATCAATCACAGCGTGGGCCGCGTGCTCGATCTTTTTGACATCGACGCCGGTATCGTCAAGCGCTGGGAAGGTGTGCGCAAGTCAGGCTGAGGTCGCGTTTTCCTGCAGGATTTGCAGCAATCCTGCGAGTGCAGGCGTGAGTGTGACAGCTGACGCTTCGCGCACTTTCTGCAGATTGTGTGCAATGGCGAGTGCGTGGCGATCGGGAGTGTCTGCCTCTGCGGACGCTGGTGACTGTGTTGCAGGACTGTTCCGAGCAAGCCGCTCCAGGGCCTGTTGCTGCAGCTGCTCGCTGCGCAGTTCCACCGCCTTGATTTTCTCCCGCAACTCTCCCGCGCCACTCATTTGCGATACCAGCGTGTGAGGCTGCGCAAGCGCTTCTTTCATCCAGGTGCGGGCGTGCCGCAGCGGTTTGACCACGTCGGTGGACCATTGTGTTGAAAACTGCAGTGCTTCTGACAACAGGGCTGGCGGCATGCGGCCGTGGCTGCGCCCGTACCAGCAGGCGAACAACAGCACGTTGACATCGAAGCCGTGGGCATTCTGCAGCGTCAGGCATGTCTCACTCACTTGCGGCAGGCGATAGATGTGCAGGGAAAAATCCCAGAACGATGCGTGTGACATGGGGGGCCTCGGAGGGTGCGGTGCTGCCGGGATGTTACTGCAGGCACTATTTTGAGACAATCCGGGCTTGATCGCGGGCAGGGCCCGCTCCCACACGAGAATTCGAAATGCACATACACATTCTTGGCATTTGCGGCACCTTCATGGGCAGCCTGGCCGTGCTCGCCAAACAGCTGGGGCACACCGTCAGCGGCTCCGATGCCAATGTCTATCCCCCCATGAGCACACAGCTGGAAGCCCAGGGCATCACTCTGCAGCAGGGCTTCAGTGCCAGCCATCTGCAGCCGCACCCTGACCTGGTGGTTATTGGCAATGCCATGTCGCGGGGCAATCCGGCGGTGGAGTACACGCTTGAGCAGGGGCTCGACTACTGTTCCGGGCCGGAGTGGCTGTCCCGTCATGTGCTGCGTGGACGCTGGGTCATGGCAGTGGCCGGCACCCATGGCAAGACCACCACCAGTTCCATGCTGGCGTGGATACTGAGCAGCGCCGGCCTCAAGCCGGGCTATCTGATTGGCGGCGTGGCCCGCAATTTCCCGACATCTGCCGATCTGGGCGACTCGCCCTTCTTCGTGGTGGAAGCCGACGAATACGACAGCGCATTTTTCGACAAGCGTTCCAAGTTCGTGCACTACTCACCCCGCACCGCCATCTTCAACAATCTGGAATTCGATCACGGCGACATCTTTCCCGACCTCGCGGCCATACAGCGGCAGTTCCACCATCTGGTGCGCATCATTCCGGGCAGTGGGCTCATTCTATGGCCCAGGGATGACGACAATCTCAACGCCGTGCTGGCCCAGGGCTGCTGGAGTCAGCGCCAGGCGCTGGACCTGGTGGAAGGCAGCGAAGATGTCCAGGGCCATGGGGATGAAGCACTGGCGTGGTTTGTCCGCCCGCTGAACGCCGATGGCAGCGAGTTTGAACTGGGCAAGTCCACGGCAGGAGTGCCCGGGGTTGCCACGCATGTGCGCTGGTCCCTGAGCGGCATCCACAATGTGCGCAACGCGCTGGCAGCAGTGGCGGCAGCCCACCATGCTGGTGTGGACATTGGTGTGGCCTGCGAGGCACTGCAGAGTTTCGAGGGCGTGAAGCGACGTCAGGAACTGCTGGGCGAGGTGGGTGGCGTGAGGGTCTATGACGATTTCGCCCATCACCCGACGGCCATCGACACCACGCTGAGTGGCCTGCGGGCGCAGTTTCTCAGCGCCGGCCGCAAGGGCCGCCTCATCGCTGTCATCGAGCCGCGTTCGAATACCATGAAGATGGGCGTGCATCAGTCGGTGCTGGGCGAGGCGTGCCGCCATGCCGATCTGACCTTCTGGTTCGATGCCGGCACGGCGCTGCTGGATCTGCCTGCCCTGGTGGCCTCCAGCCCGATGCCTGCCCGCATCGCTTCCAGTATCGACACGCTGGTGGCCGCCCTGGTCGCGGAAGCCAGTGCCGGCGACGATATCGTCATCATGAGCAACGGCGGCTTCGGCGGCATCCATCAGAAACTGCTGCAGGCGCTGGCTGCGCGCCAGAGCGCCTGAACGTAAGCCGCACACGAGACATGAGCATG
>CAYWMC010000127.1:0-7093 GCA_964459345.1 uncultured Klebsiella sp.
AACGTCAATCGGCACTACAGACAGGATGGCATGCCCATGGTAAAAGCTGAAAAGAAATACACGCGCAGACTCCTGAAACTGAGCGGCGAAGCCTTGATGGGAGATGCCGATTTCGGCATCGACCCGAAGGTGCTTGATCGAATGGCCGTGGAAGTAGGGCAGCTGGTCGGTCTGGGGGTCCAGATCGGCATGGTGATAGGCGGGGGCAATCTGTTCCGTGGCGCTGCCTTGAGTGCGGCGGGAATGGAGCGTGTAACCGGTGATCACATGGGCATGCTGGCCACTGTCATGAACGCGCTGGCCATGCGGGACGCTCTCGAGCGTGCCAGCATCGCCACCCGCGTCATGTCTGCCATCCCCATGAGCGGCGTCGTCGAGCATTACGATCGGCGCACTGCCATTCGCCACCTGCGTGCCGGCGATGTGGTGATCTTCGCGGCGGGCACTGGCAATCCGTTTTTCACGACCGATTCTGCAGCGTGTCTGCGTGGAATCGAGATTGATGCCGAACTGGTGCTCAAGGCGACCAAGGTCGATGGCGTGTATTCTGCCGATCCACACCTGGTGCCGGATGCAGTCAAGTATGATCGCCTGACGTTTGATGAAGTGCTGGACAAGAAGCTGGGTGTGATGGACTTGACAGCAATCGCCCTGATTCGCGAGCACGATATTCCAGTGCGGGTCTTCAACATGAACAAGCCCGGTGCACTGCTGAACAATGTGATGGGCGTGCCGGACGGCACCACCATCGAGAATCCCTGAACAACTCGAAACATCCTTAATTCGCCCGCAACCATGGGGAAAGCACGATGATTGACGACATTATCAAAGATGCCGAGCAGCGCATGGAAAAAAGCGTTGTGGCACTGGAAACCGCATTCAAGAAGATCCGCACGGGCAGGGCTCATCCGAGCCTTCTGGACACTATCATGGTGCCATACTACGGCGCCGATACGCCCTTGAATCAACTTGCCAACGTGACGGTGGAAGATGGGCGCTGCCTGGTGGTTGTTCCGTGGGAACGGCCACTGATCGGTGAAGTAGAGCGCGCCATCATGAAGTCGGATCTTGGTCTGAACCCCAGCAACAATGGCGAGTCCATTCGTGTGCCGATGCCGGCTCTTACCGAGGAAACCCGTCGCGAATATACCAAGCAGGCCAAGGGCGAAGCCGAGAATGCCCGTGTAGCCGTGCGCAATATTCGCCGTGACGCCAATGGTGACTGCAAGGATCTGCTCAAGGAAAAGGCTATCAGCGAAGACGATCAGCGTCGCGCGGAAGAGCGCATCCAGAAGCTGACTGACAAGTTCATCGCCGCGATTGACGCCAGTTTCAGCGTCAAGGAAGCAGACCTGCTCTCCATGTAGGAGTGTCACTTCAACCTGGGGACATGAATGTCTGATGCATAATTCCAGCAAACCAATGCCTGATGCCGGCCAGCTTCCACAACATGTGGCCGTCATCATGGATGGCAACAATCGCTGGGCAAGGGTCAATGGACTGTCAGGATCGGCAGGGCACCGCGCAGGTGCGGAAGCCGCCAAACAGATTGTCTATTCCTGCCTCAATCGCAACATCAAGTACCTGACACTGTTTGCCTTCAGCAGCGAGAACTGGCTGCGCCCGAACAGGGAAGTCAGAGGCCTGATGGCGCTCTTCCTCGCAGTTCTGAAGCGAAAGGAAATCAAGCAGTTGCACAATAATAATGTGCGCCTTTGCTTCATTGGCAATCGCGAGAGTTTTGCCCCCGTTCTGCAGGCTCACATGCGCGAAGTGGAGGAACTGACGCGGCACAATACCGGCACTGTTGTCACGGTAGCCGCTGATTACGGCGGGCAGTGGGATATAGCCCGGGCCGCACGCCTGCTGGCGGAGAAGGTCGAGCAGGGCACTCTCAGATCCAGCCAGATTGATGTGGCGGAGTTCCAGAAGGTCATCTCTCTTGCAGATTGTCCGCCTCCCGATCTGTGCATCCGCACCGGCGGCGAGAGTCGCATCAGCAATTTCCTGCTCTGGCAGTTTGCCTACACGGAACTGTATTTTTCCGATTGCTACTGGCCGGATTTTGATGACGCACAGTTTGAGCTGGCTATGGTCGACTATGGTCGTCGTCAGCGCCGCTTCGGCCATCTGGACACACCGTCCCACAGTGATGAACTTCCGGCCAGCGGGAGTGCCCGCGGTGCTTAGAACCAGAGTCATCACCGCATTGGTCATGCTGGCGGTGCTGGTCGCGGCGACATTCTGGACGACACCTTTCCAGTTCTCGCTTTTCGTCAGCAGTGTGCTGCTGGTCGGGGTGCTGGAATGGACTCGCCTCATGGGGCTGCAGGGTGCGGTTCAGCGCGGCGCATACGTGCTGGTGTTTCTTGCCGCCATGGGCCTGCTGGGCCTGGCGATGGGGCTGCAGCCGGAGGCACTGTCGCTTTCCAGGCCTGTCGTAATCGCAGTCACAGGGCTGGGCGTACTGTTCTGGCTATATGCGTTTTTCCTTATCAGGACTTTCCCTGCAACCCAGGCAATCTGGGCGACACGTCCCCGTACTGCCGTAATCGGCCTGCTGACACTCTTGCCTACCTGGTGCGCGCTCATTCAACTCAAGTACCTCAACATGGCTGGCTACATGGTGTTCGCTGCCATCGCACTGGTGAGCATCGCTGACATCGGGGCGTACTTCGTCGGCAGAGCCTGGGGCCACAGCAAGCTTGCGCCGCTCGTCAGCCCCGGCAAATCCTGGGCGGGATTCTGGGGAGGCATGAGCGCATCTGCACTGCTTGCCGTTCTGCTGCTGTATCCGATCCATCACTATGTGCACCCATTGAGCATCGCCAGCGCGGCCTCGCTCCTCGTCACGGCAGTGGGTGTGGCAGTATTCAGCGTGCTTGGCGATTTGTTCGAAAGCATGCTCAAGCGCAGTCAGGGTATGAAAGACAGTGGCAGAGCGCTGCCGGGGCATGGCGGAGTGCTCGATAGAATCGACAGCCTGACCGCCGCAGCGCCGGTTTTCGTATTCTTCCTGCTGGTGCTTTTCGGAGACTGGTCATGGCACTGAACGAAATGCCGGCAGTGCAGCAAGCAGCCGCAAGACGCAGCAGCAATATCGCCTTGCTGGGCGCCACAGGGTCCATCGGCAAGAGCACGCTGGAAGTCATCGCGCTGCATCCCGAATATCGGGTCTTTGCACTGACAGCGAATCAGAATGTGGAGCTCATGCTCGCACAGTGTCTGCGTTTTGCGCCTCGGTTTGCTGTCATGGTGGACGAGGAAGCCGCCGAGCGACTGGCGCAACTGCTGCGCCAGCATGACAGTGCCACGCAGGTGCTGGCCGGGCCGCAGGCGCTGGTAACGATAGCCTCGCACCCCGATGTGGATACTGTCATGGCGGCGATTGTTGGTGCTGCCGGACTGCCTTCCGCGCTTGCTGCCGTCGAACATTCCAAGAAAGTGCTGCTGGCCAACAAGGAAGCGCTGGTCATGGCCGGCGATCTTTTCATGGCAGCCCTTGCTGCCAGTGATGCTGTCCTGCTGCCAATCGACAGCGAGCACAATGCTGTATTCCAGTGTCTGCCCCAGGATGCACGGCCAGCGGGCAGTGATCTGCGCCACAAGGGGGTAAGGCGAATAGTCCTGACGGCATCCGGCGGCCCGTTTCGGGAATGGCCCGTCGACGCGCTGCATGCAGTGACGCCCGAGCAGGCCTGCAAGCATCCCAACTGGAGCATGGGCCGCAAGATTTCGGTCGATTCAGCCAGCATGATGAACAAGGGGCTTGAGGTCATCGAAGCCTGTTTTCTCTTTGGCGTCGGGCCGCAGCTTGTCGATGTCCTGATACATCCCCAGAGCATCGTGCACTCCATGGTGGAATATGCCGATGGCTCGGTTCTGGCGCAAATGGGCAGCCCAGACATGCGCATTCCCATTGCCCACTGCCTGGCATGGCCCGAGCGCATGGTTTCGGGTGCTCCCTATCTGGATCTGACCCGGCAGGGCAATCTGCAGTTCTTCGAACCAGATCTCGCGCGCTTTCCCTGTTTGAAACTCGGCATGGAAGCCGCACGCGCAGGCGGCACGGCGCCGACCATTCTCAATGCAGCCAACGAAGTAGCAGTGGAGTCTTTTTTACAGGGCCACAGCAGGTTCACGGACATTCCTGCTATCATTGCCGGCGCTCTGGAACAAATGACTTGTCGCAAAGCAGACTCAGTCGATATGATTCGGCAGGTCGACGAGCAGGCACGCGCCCTCGCGCGACGCTTGATCGGCAGACAATGACGGCAGGCAGTTACAGGGCTTCGCGTGCCCCCGCGAAATCAGGCCCACCACGGGCGGAGTGCGCCATTTCTGCACTCAGAGGTCAAACGCGTTAATTACCATGGCTCAAGAACTCCTGATCAATATCGCGGCGTTGATCGTCACCCTGGGTGTCCTGGTGACGGTGCATGAATTCGGTCATTTCTGGGTTGCGCGTCGCTGTGGCGTCAAGGTGCTGCGTTTTTCCATCGGGTTCGGCAAAGCTGTCAAGACCTGGGTAGGCAAGGATGGCACTGAATACGTCATCGCGCCGATTCCTCTGGGTGGCTATGTCAAGATGCTGGGCCAGGAAGACACCTCGGTGGCAGACAACCACGCCATTCCCGAGTCCGAGCGCCAGCAATCCTTTTCCTGCAAACCCCTGTGGCAGCGCATGGCCATCGTGGCGGCCGGACCTCTTGCCAACTTTCTCCTCGCTATCGCCGTATTCTGGATAATCAACGTCAGCTACGGGCTGACGGGAACTGCGCCAGTGCTCGCAAATGTCACCGATGATTCTCCCGCCTATCGGGCAGGGTTGCGGGCGGGCGACGAGATTGTGGCTGTGGACGGTGAGGCCACCAGTATCTGGCAGCAGGTCACCATGCAGTTGCTGGCGCGACTGGGCGAGACGGGCGAACTGCAGATCGACGCCGTTCCTGCGGGAGAATCCTCTCCGCGCACTTTCATCGTGCCGCTGCTCAACTGGCAGTCGGAAACCGCTGAGCCCAATCCGCTGGGCTCCCTCGGTCTTGTGCAGTACGAGATTCCACCAATCATTGAAGGCGTAGTGGCAGGCGGAGCGGCCGAGCGCAATGGTCTGCAGGCCGGCGATCGCCTGCTGGAAGCCAACGGACGCGCCATCACCGGCTGGGTGCAGTGGGTGCAATTGGTCCGCGCGAGTCCGGAACTGCCTCTGTCTGTTGTTGTCCAACGTGGCGACAATCAGGTGCCATTGACGCTTGTTCCGGATAGCAGTGTGGCCGAAGACGGCAGCACAATGGGCAGCATTGGCGCCTATGTGCGTGAATACGATCTGTTCGCCAATCTGCCGCCGGAAATGATTCGCGAGGTGAACTACAACGTCTTTACTGCGTTGATACCAGCAGTGCAGGAAACCTGGGACAAGTCGGTATTTGTTCTCGACTCCATGAAGAAGATGGTCGTAGGGCTGATTTCCGTCAAGAACATCAACGGACCGATTACCATCGCTCAGGTGGCTGGCGAGACTGCCAGTTACGGGCTTGAAGTGTATCTCGGGTTTCTTGCAGTGCTGAGCATCAGCCTGGGAGTTCTCAATCTGTTGCCGATACCAGTGCTCGATGGGGGGCATCTGCTTTATTACACAGTGGAAGCGATTATCCGGCGGCCTGTGCCGGAACGCATTCAGGCCATGGGCCTGCAACTGGGCCTGCTTCTCATCTCGGGAGTCATGGTGCTGGCTGTATATAACGATGTCAGTCGTCTCTTGTGACACCGGGGATTCTGCGCATTACTCTCTTTCCTATTTGAAAAAAATTACATGACAAGAAAGTTTCTAAGTACATTGTTTTTGTCCGGAATTGCATCGACAGCTGCCTATGGGCAGAACTTCGTGATTGAAGACATCCAGATTGACGGCCTGCAGAGAATTTCTTCCGGCGTGGTATTTGGATTGCTGCCTGTGGGCATTGGCGATGAAGTCAGTGATCAGGTGCCAGCCGAGATCATCCGCGCCATTACTGCTTCCGAATACTTCGAAGAAGTGGAGGTGGCACGTGAAGGCAATGTCCTGTTCATTTCCGTGCTCGAGCGGCCGTCGGTCAGCGAGATCAATATCACTGGCAACCGCGTTCTGAAAACCGAGGACATCCTCGAGAACATGGCGACGGCGGATATTTCCGAGGGCGGCATTTTCACCCGCGCCACACTGGAAGCAATACGCCAGGGTATTCAGGAAGTGTATTCCGGCCGGGGTCGTTACGGCACAACGGTCGATATCGAAATTGAAGAGCAGCCCCGCAATCGTGTTGCGATCAACATGACGGTGAACGAGGGTGAAGAGAGTCGCATTCAGTACATCAACATCGTGGGCAACAATGCTTTTGATGATGATGAACTGCTGGCGCTGTTCGATCTGGGCCTGAAGCCCTGGTACAACCCTTTCAGCGGACGCAACAAGTATTCCCGGGAGCAGTTCACCGGCGATCTGGAACGTTTGACTTCGCATTACATGGACAACGGCTACGTTCGCTTCAACGTTGATTCCACGCCGATCTCGATTACCCCTGACAACGAGCAGATCTACATCACGATCAATGTCACCGAGGGCGAGAAATACGTCGTCAACGAGGTGAATCTGGCCGGCGACCTGGTCAATGCCGAAGCGATCCTGCGAGCCTACACCGTGGTGGCGCCAGGGCAGACGTTCTCCCAGGCGCTGGTGACTGCCACCGAAGAATACATGACGCAGGTGCTCGGCAATTTCGGCTACGCGTTCGCCGAGGTGAATGGCGAGCCGCAGATCAATGAGGAAGACCAGACAGTCGATGTGACCTTCTTTGTCGAGCCGGGCAATCGTACGTATGTCAATCGCGTGAACTTCGTCGGCAACACGGCGACGGCAGACGAGGTGTTGCGTCGTGAGATGCGGCAGCTGGAAAGCGCGCCGGCATCAAGCCAGCTTATTGAATTGTCCAAAGTGCGACTTGAGCGACTGGGCTACTTTTCAACGGTCGAAGTCGAGACTATCGAGCTGCCTGGCACTGAAGATCAGATCGACGTGGAATACACCGTCGAAGAGCAGAACTTCAGCAACATTTCT
>CAYWMC010000128.1:0-7044 GCA_964459345.1 uncultured Klebsiella sp.
CCAGCGCCCACCCCATGGATGTCATGCGCACCGGCTGCTCCATGCTGGGAAACCTTGAGACCGAACACAGCTTCGCGCAGCAGGATGATGTCATCGACCGCCTGGTGGCGGTGCTGCCCTCGATCATCTGCTACTGGTACCGCTATTCCCACGACGGCGTGCGCATCGAGACGGCCCTGGACGATGACTCCATCGGTGCGCACTTCCTGCACATGCTCAGCGACAAGACGCCCGAGGCCCTGTTCACCCAGGTGATGAACGTGTCGCTGATTCTGTATGCGGAACACGAATTCAATGCCTCGACCTTCACGGCCCGGGTGTGTGCCTCCACCTTGTCGGACATGCACTCCTGCGTGACAGCGGCCATTGGCTCTCTGCGCGGCCCGCTGCATGGCGGCGCCAACGAGGCCGCCATGGACATGATCCAGCGCTGGAGCAGCCCGGACGACGCAGAGCGCGAACTGCTGGGCATGCTGGCCCGCAAGGAAAAGGTGATGGGCTTCGGGCACGCCATTTATTCCGAGTCGGACCCGCGCAACGTGATCATCAAGCAATGGGCCGCGAAGCTGGCGGCGCAGGTGGGCGACACCGTGCTCTACCCGGTGTCCGTGCGCTGCGAAGAGGTGATGTGGCGCGAGAAGAAACTGTTCTGCAATGCCGACTTCTTCCATGCCTCGGCCTATCACTTCATGGGCATTCCCACGAAGCTGTTCACCCCGATATTCGTGATGTCACGCGTGACGGGCTGGGCGGCCCACGTGAAGGAACAGCGCAGCAACAACCGCATCATCCGCCCGAGCGCCGACTACACCGGGCCGGCGACAGCGGAGTGGGTGGATATTGCCGACAGAGTGTAGGAGCGGGCCCTGCCCGCGAACCGAAACTTGCCTGTGGGATCGGGCTTGCCCGCGATCTGTTCGCTTGCAGGCAAGCTCCTACACAAACCAGCTCCTGCCTTGCAGAATCTCTGAAAAAGTCGGGGGCAGCAACGCTGCCCCCTGTGGGCTGCTGATCGCGAAGGAAGCAGTTCCGGATACAGCCCGACCCGCCCGCCATCCCTGCCAGGCTTTGCAAACACCTTCCTTGTGTTCACTCCAAGCGTAGGACACGAATTGCGCACCCGCCAATCAGCCCTGCAAATTTTTTCGGCAGGCGATTTCCGCTACCATAGCGCCACTTTTTCATCCCGAGGAAAGCCCGATGTCAGCCAATGTGGAATTCAACGCCAGACCCGCCCCGGACAAGGAGCTCGTGGATATCGCGCGCTATGTCACCGACTACGAAGTCAGTTCGGACGAAGCCTATGACACTGCCCGCAACTGTCTGATGGACACCCTGGGCTGTGGCCTGCTGGCGCTGCGCTTTCCGGAGTGCACAAAGCTGCTGGGGCCGCTGGTGGAAGGCACCGTGGTTCCCCACGGCGCGCGCGTGCCCGGCACCCAGTTCCGGCTCGACCCGGTGAAAGCGGCGTGGGACATCGGTTGCATCATCCGCTGGCTGGACTACAACGACACCTGGCTGGCCGCCGAATGGGGCCATCCGTCTGACAACCTGGGTGGCATTCTTGCCGTGGCGGACTACCTGTCCCAGCGCAACGTGGCGGCTGGCAAGGCGCCGCTGCTGATGCGCGACGTGCTGACGGCCATGATCAAGGCGCACGAGATCCAGGGCGTCATCGCGCTGGAGAACAGCTTCAACCGCGTGGGTCTGTGCCATGTGCTGCTGGTACGCATTGCGTCCACGGCGGTGGTGACGCAGATGCTCGGGGGCACCCAGGCGCAGATCATCGACGCGCTGTCCCAGGCCTGGCTGGACGGCTCCAGCCTGCGTACCTACCGTCATTCCCCCAATGCCGGCCCGCGCAAGTCCTGGGCGGCGGGCGATGCCACCTCCCGCGCCGTGCGGCTGGCCGACCTGACCATGCGGGGCGAGATCGGGTATCCCAGCGTGCTGACAACGCCGAAGTGGGGCTTCTACGATGTCTCTTTCAAAGGTAATAAATTAGCGTTTACAAGGGATTACGGCTCTTATGTGATGGAACAGATTCTCTTCAAGATCTCCTTCCCCGCCGAGTTCCATTCCCAGACTGCCGCCGAAGCCGCGGTGCGCTTGCACCCGCTGGTGAAGGATCGCCTTGACCAGATCGACCGCATCGTCATTCACACCCACGAGTCCGCCATCCGCATCATCAGCAAGAGCGGCCCGCTCAACAATCCGGCCGACCGTGACCATTGCCTGCAGTACATGACGGCCGTGCCCCTGGCGTTCGGCAATCTGGTGGCCGAGGACTACGAGGACGCTTTCCACCAGGCGCACCCCGTCATCGACCAGCTGCGCGAGAAGATGGAAGTGATCGAGGAGCCGCGCTACACCCGCGAGTATCTGGAGGCCGACAAGCGCTCCATCGCCAATGCCCTGCAGATCTTCTTCAAGGACGGCACGTCCACGCAGAAGGTGGAAGTGGAATACCCGGTGGGCCACCGCCGTCGCCGCGCCGAGGGCATCCCTCTGCTGGAAGCCAAGTTCCGCAGCAATCTGGCCACCCGCTTCCCGGCGGCACGCGTGGAGAAGATATTCGCGCTGTGCAAGGACCAGAAGGCGCTGGAAGCCACGCCGGTGCATGAGTTCATGGATATGCTGGTGATCTGACCCGCTGTGGGAGCGGGCTCGCCCGCGAACTGACGTGTGGGAGCGGGCAAGCCCGCTCCCACAAATTTCTTGCCCGATCAAAGCAGCATGATCATACTGGTCATAGTGCTCATTCTGATCTGGAAGCTCTCATGATTACCGAAACAAGTGCCGTCAAATTCCGTCAGAACCTCGGAGAAATGCTGGCTCAGGTTCAATATCGTCAAGACAGCGTTGTGATCAACAAGGACGGAAAGCCTGTTGCCGTGTTGATTGATGCTGCACTATTTGAGCGAATTCGCCGTATGCAGGCACGTTTTGATGCTCTCAGCGAGCGCATTGCCGCTGGCTACCGCGACGTGCCTGAAGTACTCGGGGCCGCCGAAATTGAGGCCGCTATACTTGCAGACAGAGCGGAGCGTTCGCAAGCGAAGTAGTAGCGGGGAGCAGGGATGGCAACTCTCAAGGTTGTGCTGGATACGAATGTCATTGTTTCAGGCCTTGCCTACCCATCAGGCCCGCCCGGCAGGATTGTGCAGGCCTGGCGAAGTGGTGCTTTGCAGGTGGTCCTGTCGCATTTCATTCTTGAAGAACTCAGACGCGTCTTGCCCAGGCTGGCAAACAGGCACGGCTTGTCAGTGCAGGAGGTAGATGATCTGGTGGACATTCTCATGTTTCATGCGGAAGTCGTCACGCCGATCGTTGTCTCCGAACCAGGCTTGCGAGATCGACTGGATCTGCCAATTCTCGGCACCTTTCTGGCCCTGAACGTCGAACCTCCGGATTACCTGATCACTGGGGACAATGACTTGCTGGCGCTCGTCGAGCATTTTCCAGTGATATCCCCTTCAGCCTTCTTGCTGAAGCATGGCAGCTGAGTGGAAAGTTCGCGGGCTTGCCCGTTCCCACCGCACAGCATCATGCCCCTTGAAAAAAATATTGGTGTCCGCAGATAGGATGACGTGGCCGGGGCTCCTGTGAGGCCGGCCACAGAACCTGATCTTCGGATAGGTTCACCAACACCAACCAATATTGCTTTCGAGGATATTTGCCATGCGTACATTTGATTTTGCACCCCTGTTCCGTTCCACCATCGGCTTCGATCATCTGACATCCCTGATGGACGCTGTCGCTCAGCGCGAGCAGAGCCAGCCCAGTTATCCCCCCTACAACATCGAGCTGCTGGGCACTGACCAGTACCGCATCACCATGGCCATTGCCGGCTTTGTGGATTCGGAGCTGCAGATTCAGTCCGAGCGGCAGACACTGACTGTCAAAGGCAAGAAGGCCGAAGACGGCAAAGAGCGCAACTATCTGCACCAGGGCATTGCCGGTCGCAACTTCGAGCGGGTCTTCCAGCTTGCTGATCACGTGAAGGTGACGGGCGCCACCCTGGAGAACGGCCTGCTGAACATCGATCTGGTGCGGGAGATTCCCGAACTCATGAAGCCACGCCAGATCGCCATCAATGGCAAGACACCGCAGTTGCTGGAGACCACGGCGCAAGCAACAGCGTAATTTGAACAGGACTGCAGGAGCTTGCTTGCAAGCGAACCATTCCCTGTAGGAGCTTGCCTGCAAGCGAACCGTTCCCTGTAGGAGCTTGCTTGCAAGCGAACCGTTCCCTGTAGGAGCTTGCTTGCAAGCGAACCGTTCGCGGGCAAGCCCGCTCCTACAGCGAACCGTTCGCGGGCAGGCCCGCTCCTACAGTTCATTTCCCCCAGCCCCTGCCAGCCCCTGCCTACCCCCGAAGTTCAGTTTTCGTCAACACTTTGTTCATTTCGCGGCAGACAGCGCCCTTCACGCCCCGCTAGAGTCCCCTCACCAGCACTGCCAGCAAGGCAGCGACTGGCACAATAAAAATCTGCACACGTCCGCCCAGCGCCGGACGATGCGCTTACACGAGGGTCTGCCATGACACGTCACGCTTATCGCTCATTCGCCGCAATCCCGCTGTTCCTCTGCATGTTGCTTGTATTCAGTCTGCCCGCCGACGCCCAGCCCAGCTATCGCAAGGGTCAGTATGTCGAGCCTGCCTATGAAGGCTGGTGGGAGAATGACGACGGCACGTTCAGCTTTGTCTTTGGCTATCACAACGAAAACTGGGAAGAAGAACTGGACATCGCCATTGGCGAAGGCAACTTCTTCTCGCCGGGCGAGGCCGACCGCGGCCAGCCCACGCATTTCCTGCCACGGCGCAACCGCTTCACCTTCGAAGTGGTGGTGCCCGCCGACTGGGGCGACAAGGAACTGGCCTGGACAGTGTCCATCAACGGCGTCAGCAAGACTGCCTATGCGACGCTGGCCCGTGATTATGTGATCGACAATGTGGTGATCGCCTCCGAGACCGGTTCCCTTGGCGCCGGCACCAGCAGCCCGGAATCCCGCGCCAACATCGCCCCGGTACTTACCGTCATGGGCGATCGCACGGGCGACCAGGTGGTGCGCCGCGTGCGCGTGGGCGAGCCGCTGCTGATTGAAGCGCTGGTCGAGGATGACGGCCTGCCCAAGCCCCGCGCTGCGTCCATCAGCCGCCCCGAGCAACAGGGCCTGGCACGCTGGCTGGAACCACCACGCCGCACCACGGTGGGCAAGACCAACGGTCTGTTCCTGTCCTGGAACATCTACCGCGGCGAGGGCAATGCCACATTCGACCCGCCCCAGATCAAACCCTGGGAAGATACCCGCACATCAGCCAACTCGCCCTGGGGCGCGCTGTGGACTCCTCCGCCAGTTCCTGACGATGGCATCTACCGCACCAATGTCAGTTTCGACGCGCCGGGCACCTACGTGCTGTGGGGCCGGGCCGACGACGGCGGGCTCTACCATGACCAGTACATCACGGTGCACGTGACCGAATAAGCTCCGCGCGGTGCCATCCATCCGGGGCTTTGGCGCCCGGCAACAGTGAACTTTCCTCCACTGTCGCCGGGCGTTTTTTTTGGGTTGCAACTGCCAGGGAGTCGTGGCTTGATACGGCCATAACAAAAATGACAACCGACGAGGTTCTCCCATGGGTGTCACGCTCAACATCATTGGTGGGCTGGCGGTATCGCAGCTGGCCTTCATGGCGTTTTTCTTTGCGCTCTATCATCGCCGGCATCTGATCGGCCGCCTTCTCGCGCTGTATGCCTTCTGCCTGATCTGCCATGTGCTGACCTATCTGCCGGCCACGCATGTGAATGAACTGACTCAGCAGATTTTCTACCGATCGGCCACTCTGGCGCCGGCCGTGCTGTGGCTGGTGTCACGCTATCTCTTTGTGGACAACGCGACTGTCCCGCGCTGGATCTGGGCCCTGATTGTGACGTATCTGGGGCTGCGCACCTGGGGCTCGCTGACCATCGGCAATGCCCCCGGCTTTACCACTATCTATGCGCTGACCTATGTGATTCCGCAGTTCATCATGCTGGGTTTCTCGGCCCACGCCATCATGATGGCCTTTCAGGGCCTGAGCAGTGATCTGGTGGAGCCACGCCGCCGCGTTCGTGTGCCCTTCATTCCAGCCATGGGTTTCCTGGTAGCCGCGATCCTCATCAACGGCTTCATGCGCGCATTGCAGACCTATTCCGGAGTCACGCTCCTGACCATCCCCAATGAGTTGCTGTTTGGCTATATGTTCCTGATTACACTGTGGTTCAACGTCAAGGTGATGCGTCTGGAGAATGAGGCGATGCATGTCATCGTGCTGCCACGCGAGCAGGAGCCCGTGCGCCTGAGTCCGGTGCCAACGGCCTCACGCAAGGCCGACAACACGGCGCTGGTGGAACGCATATTCACCGTGCTGAGAGCCGAGAAGCTCTATGCCCGGCCAGGCCTGACCATTGGCGAGCTGGCGCAGCGCCTGTCCATGCAGGAATACCGCTTGCGCCGCGTGATCAACAAGGAGCTGGGCTATCGCAACTTCAATCAGTTCCTGAATGAGTTCCGCATCGCCGAAGCATGCCGGCGTCTGGAGCTGCCACCGGACCAGCGCGAGCCAATCGCCAATATTGCCTTCGATGTGGGCTACTCTGCCCTGTCATCCTTCAACAAGGCGTTCAAGGACATTCACCACGTGACGCCGACACAGTATCGCGACGGCGCGCAGACGGGGCAGATGTAGCCCGGGCATGGCTTTGGTGGGAGCGGGCCTTGCCCGCGAACAGTTCGCTTGCAAGCAAGCTCCTACATAATTCAGACAGTTCGCTTGCAGGCAAGCTCCTACAGTACTCAGTCGAGGACGTGCACGAACAGGCCACTCTTGAGCTTTGGCTCGAACCATGTGGATTTTGGTGGCATGACTTCCCCTGCATCCGCAATGGCCATCAGGCTCTCGATGGACGTGGGGTACAGCGCGAAAGCCACCTTGAACTCTCCGGAGTCCACCTTCTTCTCCAGCGCCTCCAGCCCCCGGATTCCGCCAACGAAGTCGAT
>CAYWMC010000129.1:0-7005 GCA_964459345.1 uncultured Klebsiella sp.
GTCGTACCGGTTCGATTCCGGTCCCGGGCACCAATAAATCAAATAATTGAGAATTTCCTGTACTCGTTTACGACGTCGGGGCGATTTGAAGGCCTGCCAATCTGCCGCCCACCTTCCCCACATTCAGATCAATTGACCATGAACAAATTCAGCCCTAGCCTTCACAAGCATGCACTGGCAATCGCGACAGGCGTCTTGGCGATACTTGCAAGTTACGTAGCTGCCCCTCAGGAAATCGCGCCGTCGGCGCAGGTGCAAGCGGCTGCTGTGACCGATATTCCGGCCATAGCCAAAGCGATGGCGCAGAATGTCACTGCCTCCGGAATGCCCAGGAGTTACGCAGAACCCTCCAATGACTATTATCGCGAGATATTCAACGGCCGGGAGAATGTTCCCGAAGCGGTCATCGAAAGATTGATGATTCGGTATGACCTGAATATCTATGACGGCGCTGTCTGGCAGATCGGCTTGTCCCTGCAGAAGAATCCTGCCTACCAGCAATTGGTCGACGCGCAGACACAGCGCCTCTTGAGCGGGGTTTCCGGCACAATGGGCATCCTGGCGCAGTCGCCGGCGTTCACCTACAACGGACAAAGTGTCAACGGCAGTCAATCCTGGGTCTTTCGTTCCATATCCGAAATCTACGGGCCCATGACAGATCCGCTGACCAACAGTTCTGTGGCTCCGGAAGGATTTCCACACGCTGAACATGGTTTGCACAAGACCGATTTCCGGCCGGTGCTGGGGGAAAATGCGTGGGCAACAATCATCGGCCCGCTGCAAACTGCCTACCTGAAATATGGCAGGACAGTGCCGCTGGATTCACCGGAAATGCGGCTTGCAGTCAGCAGGTTGCCGAGCTTCGAGATCATGCAGGATGCTCTCACCGGTGGTGTTCTTTATGCGCCTACTGGCACGTCTGGAATTCAGGAGGGCGGAATATCCGCTGAAAACAACCTCTCGCTTCTGGCTGGCCTGCGCATGTTGCGAGAGGCAATTGGGGAAAGAGACCTGCACACGACCAGGCTCATTGATGCACTCGTCTCCCGCGATGCCAGGGGCCCGGGCATTGAAGAGTATTTCAAGGAGCGTGTTTACAATCCCGCCCAGGGCATTCTGGGCTCGGGAGGCTTCGTAAGTCGCGGGGCAGATGGCAGCTCTCACTATGTGGCTTACGAGAATCTGGCGGTGGATGTACAAACCTGGGGGTTGACGGTTCTGGGTGCGGATTGGGTGGATGCGCAATTCGGTGCGGGCACCGCGTTCAAGATCTGGAACAACACGAAGGAACGTGCGGGTGTGGTGCAGGGGGGAGTGTTGCAGGGAGTCGGTTATACCGATGGTGACAGCATGCTTTCCGGCGAATGGACACTGGGCGCAGTGCTGATGGCAAGGGAAATGGCCAGGGCCTATCGCAACAGCCATCCGGACTGGGCAGAGGAGTTGACCCGTGACGCAGAATCCATGCTGGTCGGCGTGCAAGCGCTGAAAGTCACCAACCCTGACGGTTCTATCGCTTATTTGTACGCCAGCATGGATGGCCCGACGGGGTTTGGCTGGATGGCCCGACGCATCCAGCACACCGGAGCAACCAATGGCTGGATGATATTCGCACTCTCGAATTTCAATCCGTTCGTTTTCGGGGGCGGTCCATCAAAACCTTGATCCAGATAAAACTTTCCGCAATTAATTCCACTGATCCCGCTTCCTTGGCGCCAGATCAAAGTTTTTAGCTCCGTGCCCTCATACCCTTCGTTCACCTCAGATGAACTTATTCCAACAAGGGAGAGAATATGATGTTTTTATCAAGGGTTTTGTGCGGGGGAACATTGGGTGCAGGGCTGTTGCTGGCGGCGGTGCCAGCCATGGCGATCGAAGAGGGCGACATCATTGTGCGCGCAGGTGCCACAAGTGTTCGGCCTGACGAGAGCAGCAGTGTCATCAGCACCACGGCCACGGGGCCACTGGCCGGCACGGCTGCGCACGTGGGCAACAATACCCAGCTGGGTCTGAATCTTGTGTACATGTACTCCGACAACATCGGGGTGGAAGTGCTGGCGGCTACACCATTCGAGCACGATCTGAAGGTGAGTGGCCTCAGCCGCTATGGTTTCACCACTACTGATCTTGGGTCGGCAAAACATCTGCCGCCCACAGTCACGGCCTTGTATTACTTCGGCAACAGCAGCAGTGTGGTGCGTCCGTACATCGGGCTGGGTGTCAATTACACCACTTTCTTCAGCGAGTCCCTGAGCAATCACGCGCGCACTGAACTGGCAGCGCACCGGCTCAAGCTGGATGATTCCTGGGGTCTGTCTACGCGCGCCGGCGTGGATCTGGAGCTCGGCAATCAGTGGCTTCTGAATGCCTCGTTCTGGCGCATCGACATCGACACCGAGGCCACGCTGAATTCGGCACTCGGCAAGGTGAGTGCGGATGTGGATGTGGATCCTTGGGTCTACATGCTTTCCGTCGGTTACAAGTTCTGAGCAGGCACTGAAACAGGGCATACAGGATGCCGCCCCGCGCGGCTTCCTGTTGTCCCGACATTCATTGTATGCTGCGGCAAAGGCTCCGGAAGCGAGCCGCCAATGCGCTGCATTCCTGCGGCTTTCGTGGACTCCGTGGCACAAATCCAGTCTCTTTATATCGTCAACATGCTGGTGGGCATCACGCTCGCCGGTTGTGTAGCCTTTGTCGCTGGCCGCCGCGATCGTGACCTGGCCCTCTGGGCGCTGGCCTTCGCACTTTATCCCATCGGCTTTGCATTCTTCGGACTGCGCGGCCAGATCCCCGACATTTTTTCCATTGCCCTGGGCAATGGCACGCTGGCCCTGATGTTCGCCCTGTTCACCGAAGGCCTGTGTCGCCTGAACCGTGTGCCGATGTCACGCCTGCTGATCTGGGGGCCGCCGCCATTCGCCGTGCTGGGCTTCGTGCTGCTGCAGGACGACCTGACGGCCCGCGTGGCACATGGCGCACTGATGACGTCGTATCACGCCATTGTGGTGGGCTATGTCGTCATTCGCAGTGTGATGCTGAACCGGGGCCGTGGCACCTGGATCATTTTCGCCGCCATCATGACCTCGTCCATTCTGTTCCTGGTGCGCGCTGTCACCCTGTTCTCGGGCCTTAGTACAGGTCTGGATTTCCTGACCCCGAGTCTGTCGCAGACAGTCTATTTCTCACTGTCCATGATGTGCCTGATCATGTTCGCCATCGGCCTGCTGGTGACCTACAAGGAGCGTGCAGAGGCTGAAGTGTGGCGCCTGGCGCAGCATGACCCGCTGACGCAGCTGGGCAACCGCCGCGTGCTGCAGGAGCGTCTGCAGGAGGCGTGTGCCCGCAGTCGTACAGAAGGGCGTTATGGCGCGTTGCTGGTGCTCGATCTGGACTACTTCAAACAGCTCAACGATGCACACGGGCACGCGCTGGGGGACCAATTGCTCATCGAGGTTGCGTACCGTTTGAAAGACAGCGTGAACGACAGCGACACGGTGGTGCGCCTGGGCGGAGACGAATTCGTGCTGCTCATAGAAGGGCTGGATGTCGATGAGTCACTGGCCCGCTCGAAGGCCCGCAGTGTTGCCCACCGGGTGCAGGAAAAACTCACGGCACCCTATGTGCTTGAGACCACCGACGCCGAGGGGGTGGTGCACAAGATCGAACATTGCCTGACCATCAGCATCGGTGTGACGGTGTTTCTTGGCGAGAGCCTCAGCCGTGAAGCCCTGTTCCGACAGGCTGATTCGGCGATGTACAAGGCGAAGCATTCCGGGCGCAACTGCGCGGTGCTGCACGAAGGATAAATACGCGTTCTGCCCCCTGTCATTATCTCGTCGACGCGGTATTATTCCCGTCAAGTTAAGGAGTTTTCCGGGAGAACTTTGATGGTGATAAATACACTGGCCTGCACACTCTGGTGGCCAAAGCGGCAGATGCCGTGCTGGTTTCGGGCAATGCATTGCTGGCGACGATCCTGCAGGGGCCGAAAGTGACCGACGTTCAGACACTCTTTCTCGTCAACATCGTCGTCAGCACCACCCTGGCAGCGTGTGTTGCCCTGGTGGCCTGGGGCACGGACCGCGCGCTGCTGCGCTGGGCGGTGGGCTTCGCGCTGCACGGCATCACCTACGGGCTGCTTGCTCTGCGAGGCATACTGCCGGATCTGCTGACCATCGTGGTGGCCAACACACTCATTACCGTGATGATGGCGTTGTTCACGGAAGGTCTGGCGCATTTCCAGCAGCGCACGCCCAATCGTGCGCTGATCTGGAGTCCCGTTGTCCTGATGTTTGTCAGTTTTCTCGCTCTTCTGGACCAGTTCGCCGCGCGTGTAGTGCTCGGCTCGTCCATCTTGTCCCTGCAGTCGGCATTGATCATTCTGACGGTCTTCCAGGGCTTTGCGGCGAGCGTCGGGCGGGGCAGATGGATCATCGTGGTGGCGGCCATGGGGTCCATCATATTCTGCCTGCAGCGTGCGTTGCTGACACTGTTTGGCAACAGCCCTCTGATGGACATGCAGAGTTCGAACATGGTGCAGACAGTCAGTTTCCTCGGAGCGGCCATCGCGCTGATGATGTTCGCGATCGGCTTGCTGGTGATGTACAAGGAGCGCGCAGAGCATCGCAATCACACCATGGCCTTGCATGATCCTCTGACTCAGCTGGGCAATCGGCGTCTGATGCAGGAGCGACTGCAGACGGCCTTTCAGAACAGCGCGCTGCACCGCAAGTTCGGTGGCAAACTGTTGCTGGACCTGGATCGCTTCAAAGCGCTCAACGACACGCACGGCCATGTGGCAGGCGATCTGCTGCTGGTGGAAACTGCAAGGCGTCTGCGCCAGTGTGTCAATGAGGACGATACGGTGGTGCGACTGGGGGGTGACGAATTCGTGGTGCTGCTGGAAGGCCTGGATGTCTTCAAGGACAAGGCTCTGGAGAAGGCGCTGATGGTGGCCCGACGCATCCGTGATGCACTGGCGCAGCCTTACGAGTTGGTACTGCCCGCGGCGCAAGGGCAGAGCATTCGCTATCAAAGCAGCTGCAGTATCGGCGTGGCCTTGTTCGTGGGGCAGGCCATCGACAGCGAGGAATTGTTCAAGAGAGCCGATACGGCGATGTACCGCGCCAAGCACAAGAAGACAGATGGCATTCACTGTCACGACTCTGCAGAAAATGCCACGCCACTTCCCCTGACAGCCTGAGGCATTCATGAGTACTCCCGGAGACAGCAAGAACAAGACGGACCGCGCGCTGGAGGCTCAGCGTGAGTACATGGCCAAGCGTGAGAAGGGCTACCGCGAGCAGGCTCTCAAGCTTTACCCCTGGATCTGCGGCCGCTGTGCCCGGGAATTCACCCGTGCCAACCTGAGCGAGCTCACGGTGCATCATGTGAACCACAATCACGATGACAACCCGGCAGATGGCAGCAACTGGGAGTTGCTGTGCCTCTATTGTCACGATGAAGAACACAGCAAGTTCGAGAACTTCGTGCGCTATGGCGGCAGCGGGGAGAGCCGCAAGATGGCTGCCACCTGGAATCCGTTCGCAGGCCTGCGCGAGGCTCTCGACAAGAAAGGAGAATGAGGCCAGCGGTGGCCGTGCCGGCACAGGAAGCGCATAATCTGCGCCACCCTGCGGGCGGAGGCTGACATGTCAATCGAGATCTGGGAACTGATGAGCTATGTGGTGACGGTGGTCGGTCTGCCACTGGCCATCGCTGTCTTCATCTTCGAGCAGCACAAGGAGCGTGAGAACGAAGAGGAAGAGGTCTATCAGCTGCTCTCGGACAACTACCAGGATTTTCTCAAGGTGGCGCTGGAAAACCCCGACCTGCGCCTGTTCTCGGTGGAATCCACCGACTTGAACGATGAACAGCAGGAGCGGCAACTGATCATCTTCGCCATGCTCACGTCATTGTTCGAGCGGGCCTATCTGCTGCTTTACGAGGAAGACATGTCCCCCAAGCAGGCGCGACGCTGGAACTCCTGGGAGGACTATATTCTGGAGTGGTGCGAGAAACCCAACTTCCGGTCAAACCTGCCCAAACTGCTGCGGGGTGAAGACCCAAGCTTTGTCCGCTACGTGCAGATGATGGTGGCGTCGGGCAAGACACAGCAATGATGAACTACATGAGGAAAACCATGAAGAAGCCCCTGACATTGCTTGCGCTCGGCCTCGTTGCCGTGGTCGCAGCGCCGGCCTGGACGCAGGATGACCCCGGCTTGAACATCCGCGAAGTGATGCTGTCTGTCATCGCGCCCATGACCAACAAGCTCTGGGCTGCCAGTGATGTGAAGACAGACGAGGAATGGCAGGTGCTGGAGCAGGCTGCCATGACGGTCATCGCCGCAGGTACGGTGGTGGCACAGGGTGGCCCGGATGGCGCCTACAGCGAGCAGGCGAAGAATGCGGACTGGCAGGAATTCACCCAGCAGATGATGGCCGCAGCACGGCAGGCGGTGCAGGCCATCCAGAATCATGACGAAGAAGCACTGTTCACGGCCGGCAACGAATCCCTGTACCCGCCCTGCGAGAACTGCCACGCCGTGTACCTGCCACGCTGACAGTTCGCCCTGACCAGCCTGCCATCAGGCTGGCAGTGCGGCTGGCTTCGGCACATGCTTGCGCAGCAGCAGCACCATCGGCGCAGCCCCCAGCACCACCCACATCATCAGATTGAAATCGTTGATATAGGCAATCGTGGCCGCTTGCCGCGTGATCTCGGCGTCGAGCATCAACAGTGCCGCGCTGCCTCCATCCACCAGTGCCTGTGGCGCTGTCTTCCAGCTCAGCCCCAGGGCCTCCGCGGTGATGTTCTCGGTCAGATACGCGTGATTGGACGACATGTTGCGACTGAGCACGGCCATCACCATCGAGATGCCCACGCTGCTGCCCATGTTGCGGGACAGGCTGAACACGCTGGCACCTTCGGCCCGGTACTGCGGCGCCAGCGTGGCATAGGCCACGGTGCTCAGGGGCACGAAGATGAAGCCCAGGCCGA
>CAYWMC010000130.1:0-6946 GCA_964459345.1 uncultured Klebsiella sp.
GATTTCCATGATCTCTTCGGTGATGCCCTGAATCTTGATGTCCATCTGCAGAGCGGTCACGCCATTGGCGGTACCGGCTACCTTGAAGTCCATGTCGCCCAGGTGATCTTCGTCGCCGAGGATGTCAGTGATCACGGAGAAGCGGTCGCCTTCCTTGATCAGACCCATCGCGATGCCAGCCACCGGTGCGGTGATGGGCACGCCGGCATCCATCAGCGCCAGTGAGCTGCCGCACACGGAAGCCATGGAGCTTGAGCCATTGGACTCGGTGATCTCGGACACCACGCGAATGGCGTAGGGGAAGGTGTCTTCAGACGGCATTACCGCCTGCACGCCACGCTTGGCCAGTTTGCCGTGACCGATTTCGCGGCGCTTGGGGCCACTCATCATGCCAGTCTCGCCCACGCAGAACGGGGGGAAGTTGTAATGCAGCATGAAGGCTTCCTTCTTGGAGCCCTCCAGGCCTTCGATCAGCTGGGCATCGCGTACGGCACCCAGTGTCGTGATTACCAGAGCCTGGGTCTCGCCGCGTGTGAACAGGGCAGAACCGTGAGCCTTGGGCAGAACACCGGTTTCGATGGAGATGGGACGTACTGTGCGGGTATCGCGGCCATCGATGCGCGGCGCGCCGTCGATGATGCGGTTGCGCACGACTTTCTTCTCGATCGACGCGAACACATTGGACACTTCTTCAGAGCTCGCACCAGTCTCTTCCGTGGCGAACTGCGCCACTGCCTGCTGCAGCAGGGCTTCCAGCGCATCATAACGCTGCATCTTGTCGGAGATCTGGTAGGCATTGCCGATGCTGTCAGCAAAGGCGGCACGGATGCCGTCCACCAGAGGCTGGTTCACAACGACTGCCGGCAGTTCCCACATGGGCTTGCCTGCTTCTGCCTTGAACTCCTGGATGGCATTGACGACAACCTGCATGGCTTCGTGGCCAAACAGAACGGCGCCCAGCATCTGGTCTTCGCTCAGCTGCTTCGCTTCGGATTCCACCATCAGCACGGCGGATTTCGTGCCGGCAACCACCATGTCCAGAGCAGAACTTTCCAGCTCCTTGACGTCGGGGTTGAGCACATAGCCGTTCTGCAGGTCATAGCCGACGCGCGCTGCGCCGACGGGCTCCAGGAATGGGATGCCGGAGATGGCCAGAGCAGCGGATGCACCAATCAGTGCTGCGATATCCGGGTCCTGATCCTTGCTCGCGGAAATGACAGTACAAACCACTTGTACTTCATTCATGAAACCTTTGGGGAACAACGGTCTGATGGGACGGTCGATCAGACGGGAGGTCAGTGTTTCCTTCTCGGTAGGACGACCTTCACGCTTGAAGAAACCACCGGGGATCTTGCCGGCTGCGTAGGTCTTTTCCTGGTAGTTCACGGTCAGCGGGAAAAAGTCCTGTCCCGGCTTGATCTGCTTCTTGCCAACAGCAGTGGCCAGAACCTGGGTATCACCCATGGTGACGATGACTGCGCCTGTTGCCTGGCGGGCAACCTTGCCTGTTTCCAGCGTAACGGTGTGTTTCCCGTACTGGAACGTCTTGCGTACGATATTGAACATACTCTATTCCTGTATTTTTATTTTGACCCCGGCACCATTGCAATGACGTCCCTGTCAAACAAGGTCGAACTATCATCTCTTCATCATTGAATTACGTTAGCGACTAGCGACGCAGACCCAGCTTCTTGATCAGAGCGCTGTAACGATCAGTGCTCTTGCCACGCAGGTAGTCCAGCAGCTTGCGACGGCTGTTGACCATGCGAATCAGACCACGACGGGAGTGGTGGTCATGGGTGTGTTCCTTGAAATGCGACTGCAGGTGGTTGATGTTCTCGGTCAGCAGTGCCACCTGTACTTCGGGTGATCCTGTGTCGCCTTCGCCCTGCGCGTATTCCTTGACGATTGCTGCTTTCTGTTCTGGTGTTAATGCCATTTCACTTCTCCAAATATGCAACATTGAAAAAACCCTTCACGCCAATCGTGAAGCGGCCTTCGTTCTCGACATCCTTGCCGAACCAGAGTAACCACGCATATTGATAGTCATCTGGACTTCTCCTTCAATTACGGTACTGCAAAATCGTGACAGTTCTGTCTGTCCTGCCGGCGTCCGCCTCAGGAGGCGAACAGGCGTTTCGGCGCGACACGCCCGTCGTCCAGGATCGTGCCGATGCCGATGAATTCTTCGCGGTCATACAGGCGCACCAGCCCGGAGGTGGGCAGATGCCGCACCAGTACTGCCTGCCCGTGCTTCAGCCAGGCGGCGGTCTCTTCGGGCAGTCTTACCTCGGGCAAGTCCTGCACGGCACTGTCGGTGGGCTGCAGCCACTGATCCAGCGCAGCCAGCCCGCCCTCTTCCTTCAACTGCGCGAGGGTGGCCATCGTAACACACCGGGCCTCCGCGAAGGCACCCGCCTGCAGGCGCCGCAGCGTCTGCACGTGGGCGCCACAGCCCAGCACCTCGCCGATGTCCTCTGCCAGCGTGCGCACATACGTGCCCTTGCTGCAGAAGATCTCCAGATCGGCGGTGGCCGCTGCGGCATCGAAACCCAGCAGTGTCAGCGCGTAGATCGTCACGGGGCGCGCGTCGCGCTCCACTTCCTTGCCTGCCCGGGCCAGCTTGTACAGCGGCTGCCCCTGGTGCTTCAAGGCCGAGTACATGGGCGGCGTCTGCTCGATGTCGCCTGTAAAAGCCAGAATCGCTTGCTGCACCGACGCCTCTGTCACGTGCGCGGCGGAACGCTCTTCGATGACACTGCCTTCAGCATCTGCCGTATCCGTGCGCACGCCCAGCCTGATCGTGGTGCGGTAGCGCTTGTCGGAATCCAGCAGGAACTGCGAAATCTTGGTTGCTTCGCCGAAACAGATCGGCAATACGCCCGTGGCCAGCGGGTCCAGACTGCCGGTATGCCCGGCCTTCTCGGCCTCGAACAGGCGTTTCACCTGCTGCAGACACGCGTTCGAACTCATGCCGATCGGCTTGTCCAGCACCAGAATGCCGTCGATGTCCCGGCCCTTGGCCTTGCGATATTGCGCCACGTCCTGCCTCTCAGCCGTTTGCCGTCAGGACTGGTGTTCGCTGTCAGCGGCCAGTGCCTTGTCGATCAGGGACGACAGGTATTGTCCGCGTGCCACGCTCTGATCATAGTGAAATATCAGTTTGGGCGTGGTGCGCAGGCTGGTGCGTTTGGCCAGCAGCGTGCGCAGATAGCCGGACGCAGCATTCAGCGCCTTGAGGCTTTCTTCCACTTCCAGCTTGTCCAGCGCGCCAGCCTTGTCCAGTGTCACGCCCGGTGCCAGACCGGATACGCCATCGACAGACCCCATCACCGTCACGTACACATCGGCATGGGCAAGATCCCGGCTGACCTTCACGCCAGTCACCGACACCATGCCCACACGCGGATCATTGACCTCAAGCTGAATCAGCAGGGCAAGCTCCCGCTGAATCTGGTCGGCCACGCGCTGCAATCTGGGTGATACATTTGCCATAGCTGTTCCCGACGCCTTACAGCGTTCTGGCCACCGCAGTGGTCTGATACACCTCGATCTTGTCGCCAATCTGCACGTCGTTGTAGTTCTTCACGCCGATACCGCACTCCATGCCCATGCGCACAGAGCTGGCTTCGTCCTTGAAGCGACGCAGAGATTCCAGCTCGCCTTCGTAGATCACCACATCGTTGCGCAATACACGGATCGGCTTGGCGCGGTAGACAGTGCCCTCGATGACCATGCTGCCGGCGATCTGACCGAACTTCGGCGAATTGAACACATCGCGCACTTCCGCCACGCCAAGAATTTCTTCGCGCATTTCCGGTGTGAGCATGCCACTCAGGACTGCCTTGGCATCATCGATCACGTTGTAGATGATGTTGTAGTAACGCAGCTGCAGACCTTCGTTCTCAATGATCTCGCGCGCACTCTTGTCGGCACGCACATTGAACCCGATGATCGTGGCCTTGGAGGTCGCCGCCAGCTGCGCGTCGGTCTCGGAGATGCCACCGACGCCTGCAGACACGATGTTCACCTGCACTTCGTCAGTGCCAAGCTTGTGCAGCGAGGACACGATTGCTTCCAGTGAACCACGCACGTCCGTCTTCAGGACGACATTCATGATGCCCACATTGGCACGTCCGATACCGGCGAACATGGACTCGACCTTGTTGGTCTGCTGCATGGCCACCTTGTTGTCCTTGTGACGTTCGCGACGCTGAGCTGCCACTTCCTTGGCCATTTTCTCGTCTGCGACGACCACGAACTCGTCACCGGCTTCCGGCACACCGTTCAAGCCAAGGATTTCCACGGGGATGGACGGACCGGCTGTCTTCACGGACTGGCTCATCTCGTCGATCAGGGCGCGGACACGGCCATATTCGTGACCGACCAGCACCACATCGCCCACTTTCAGCGTGCCGTTCTGGACCAGCACCGAAGCCACCGGGCCGCGGCCCTTGTCCAGACGGGACTCGATGACCACACCTTTGCCAGGCGCATCGACATGCGCCTTGAGTTCCAGCAATTCGGCCTGGAGCAGGATGGCTTCCAGCAGCTCTTCGATGCCCTGCCCTGTGTGGGCTGACACTTCCACGAACTGGGTGTCGCCACCCCAGGCGTCTGAAATCACATTCAGGTTGGCCAGCTCGCTGCGGACGCGGTCCAGATCGATATCCGGCTTGTCGACCTTGTTGATGGCGACTACCAGAGGCACGCCTGCCGAACGCGCGTGCTGCACAGCTTCTTCGGTCTGCGGCTTCACGCCGTCATCGGCTGCCACTACGAGCACCACAACGTCTGTCGCCTTGGCACCGCGTGAACGCATCGCGCTGAACGCGGCGTGGCCGGGGGTGTCCAGGAAGCAGATCATGCCGCCAGGGGTTTCCACGTGATAGGCACCGATGTGCTGAGTAATGCCGCCGGCTTCATGGGAGACCACGGACGCCTTGCGGATATAGTCCAGCAATGAGGTCTTGCCGTGGTCAACGTGACCCATGACTGTGACCACCGGCGCGCGTGGCACCGATTCTTCGCCGCCGTCATAGGCAATGGATTCATAGAGGCTTTCTTCAAGCGCATCAGCGGAGACGAATTTGGCTGTGTGGCCCATTTCTTCCACCAGCAGCGTAGCCGTGTCCTGATCAAGCACCTGGTTGATAGTCGCCATGACGCCCATCTTGAAGAGCATCTTGACCACTTCGGCAGCCTTGACCGACATCTTCTGCGCGAGATCGGTCACGGAATTGGCTTCTCCGATCGCTATCTCGCGGGAGATGAATTCTGTCGGCTTCTCGAAGCCATGCTGCTTGGTTGCACGGGACTTGCTCTTGCGACCGCCGCGACGACCGCGGCCATCGCCGTATTCGCTGTCTTCCAGCACGAAGTCATCGACTCGCCCTTTGACCTGTTTTCTGGCCGGCGCCTTGTCCTTCTTGCGGAAGGCGCCCTTGTCGTCGTCCTTGGCATCGGGCTGATCTTTCTTCACCCCTTTGTTCAGATCAGGACGCGCGGCAGGAGCCGCAGGCGCCGGACGCCTTGCTTCTGTTGTCTCTGGCGCACGCTCTGCTGCTTTCTCGGCAGCTGCTTTTTCCTGAACAGGTGCAACAGGCTCGGCAGGCGCATCAACCTTGACGTCGCTCTCGGCCTGCACCACCGGCGCGTCCACTTGCTGTTCGAATTCCTGCTCCTGCCCCGTCAGCTCTTCCGCCTGATCCTGGGCTTCTGCACCCTCGGCTTCGCCCGGCAGCTCGCTGCGCTTCACATAGGTGCGCTTCTTGCGGACTTCCACGGCAATGGTCTTGCCCCGGCCGTGATTGCTGGCCGACTTGAGTGTCTCCACCGTCTTGCGCTTGAGCGTGATTTTCTTGGGAGCGTTGTCAGTCGCTTCCTTGTCACCATGACTGCGCCGCAAGAACAGCAACAAGGTGTTCTTGTCGTCATTGGAGATGGGATCTTCTGCCTTTGTATGGGGCAGACCCGCTTCCTTCACCTGGGAAAGAAGTCTCTCGACTGAAACTCCAACAACCTTGGCGAGTTCACTGACTGTTACATCTGCCATTTACCTACTCCTGATTACTCTTGCCGCCTGACCCAGATTCTTTTCCTGCCTGTTCCATTCTGCGCTCGCTGGCGCTTACTCGAACCAGGGCGCTCGCGCCGTCATGATCAGCTTGCCTGCACGCTCTTCATCCATTCCGTCTATGTCCATCAGTTCGTCAATGGACTGCTCAGCCAGATCTTCCATGCTGAGTACGCCTTTTTTGGCAAGTGCCAGCGCCAGGGTGTCGTCCATGCCTTCCATATTGATCAGATCATCAGCGACATTGGCGCTGGACAATCCTTCTTCCGATGCAATCGCCTGCGTCAGCAACGCGTCTTTGGCGCGATTGCGCAATTCATTCGCGATGTCTTCGTCGAAGCCATCAATGCTGAGAATTTCTTCGAGCGGCACATAGGCGATTTCTTCCAGCGATGTGAAACCTTCGCTCACCAGGATCTCGGCGATATCTTCGTCCACATCCAGTTTGGCAACAAACATTTCCACAAATCCGCTGGTCTCCTGCTGCTGCTTCTCGGCGGCCTCGGCAACGCTCATCACGTTGATGGTCCAGCCTGTCAGCTCACTGGACAAGCGCACGTTCTGACCGCTGCGGCCAATCGCCTGCGCAAGATTTTCCTCTTCCACTGCCACGTCCATCGTGTGACTGTCTTCGTCCACGATGATGGACGCCACTTCTGCAGGCGCCATGGAATTGATCACGAGCTGTGCGGGATTGTCATCCCACAGAATGATGTCGATGCGCTCGTTGGCCAGCTCGTTGGAGACGACCTGCACACGCGAGCCGCGCATACCGACGCACGCGCCAACCGGGTCAATGCGACCATCATTGGTACGCACGACTATCTTTGCGCGCGAACCTGGATCGCGGGCCGCAGCCTTGATCTCGAT